>JAVCBY010000104.1:0-27118 GCA_037917625.1 Thermoproteota archaeon
TCCTTCAGGGGAAAGAAGGATATGTGCTTGCTCGCTAGGAGGATGAACATATCTAGCTATGAGGGAGTGAGTAACTTGTGCAGACTTAAAAGGGAAAGCTGTCCCTACTTCAGGAATCTCAAAAAGTTAGATTATTTCCAAATAGATGGGCCGATGATATTTTCTGAGATATTAAAAGCCGCAGAAAGTATTCAAGTTTGCCCTTACTTCCTTCAGATGATGCTACTCGAGGAAGCTTCCCTAATCTCCTTGAGCTACAATTACATACTCTCACCACTCGGTTGGGCGATAAGGCATAAGGTCAGCTTTAGAAGATCATTCTTAGTGGTTGATGAAGCACATAACATAGATAGAGTTGCGATGGAGCTCAACAGTAAATCCCTATCTCTGACTAGTTTGGAGAGGGCTATAAAGGAGGACGAGAAGTACGATCCTAAGGACTCCCTCGGCCTGAGGGGGAAGCTCTTATCATTAAGGGATTTCATGCGTAAAGTAGCTGTAGGCGAGGACGGTACATTCGACCTCAATGAGATGCTCTCTTCTACCGATCTCGGGCCTGATGATCTGAAGAATTTCCACGAACTAGTTGATATCGTTTACTCGGATTATGTCAAGAGGGGGAAGGAGCCGAGGTCTTATTTGAATTCAGTAGCCGAATTCCTAATAGTAGCTTTTGAGAGAGCTGGGGAGGAGGGAGTCGCTTACCTTTACTCAGTTGAGGATGAGCCGAGCTTGGAAGTTTGGGATATGAGAGTCAGGGACTTTCTCTCCCCGATATGGAAGGATTTCAGATCAGTTATCTTCATGTCTGGAACTCTCGAGCCAATAGATGCTTTCTCGGATGTCGTAGGGGTCGATAATTTCTCGAGAATGAGCGTCCCATCTATAGCCGATCCCGAGAGGGTTTCCACAGTGATAGTCAGGGGAGTGAGCACGAGAGGCGAGGAGTTATCTGATGATATGATTAGGAGATACCTGAAGGTAGTTGAGAGTTTCCTGAGCATCCCTGGGAACTTAGCTATCTTCACAGCGAGCTACAGGGTCCAAGAGGAGGTTATCAGCAGTATAATTGAGTTAGCTAAGGGAGCGGGGAAGCTCACTTACTCAGAGGATAGGAATATGAGCGGGGATGAGGCGAATAGGATCCTGAGGGAGTTCAAGAATTTGCCTAAGGAGGGGAAGGAAGGTCTTCTAATAGCCCCAGCTGGAGGGAGGTTCGCCGAGGGAGCTGATTTCCCCGGTGAGGAGCTAGAAGGCATAATGCTACTAGGCATACCTTTCGATAGGTTGACGACGAAGACGAGGGTCATGATCGAATATTACGAGAGGATGTACGGGAGGAGGAGAGGCAGATACCTCTCTTACGTAGTCCCTGCTCTCAGGAAAGCATCTCAAGCGCTAGGTAGGGCTATAAGATCCCATGAGGATGAAGCCCTATTCCTTCTAGCTGATGAGAGATATCTGAGCAGGACTTACTTCTCCCTCCTTCCGGATTTCGTGAGATGGAATGTGAGAGTAATCGACTGGAGGGACCTCCCGAGTCATGGCGAGCGAATGCATCACTGATGGGAAATTTCCGCGGGATTGTTCGTTATTTTACTCCTTAGGACCGTGCCGAATCCGGACCAGTAATCTATTATATCGCTGCAGTCCGAGCATACTGCAGCTATAGCTGGCCCCGTCCCCGAGAGGCCCGCCCCTAGAGCTCCGAGCTCAATAGCTTTAAGCGCTAAGTCATCCCTGTAGCCGAGGGCCCTGCTGTATAAGAGGCCATTCAGCGTCATGACTTCCCAGACCCTACTGGGAAGGAGTTTTATCAGAGAATCCGTTATTTTAGAGTACTTCCTCAATCTAGAAGCATCTATAGTGGATTTAGGCCTCGATGATTCCCAAGAAGGTAGTAATATCGCTACATCGAGCTCAGGGAGCGGTATCCTCATTATCAATTGATCCTTGGAGTTATCCGTTACCGTCAGACCTCCTAACATGGAAGCTGATGCATCATCCATGGCCCCCGTTATAGTGACACCAGCCCTCCTAGCAGCCCTTACGGAGAGTTTAGTCGCCTCAATAAGCCCTATCTTCCTATCATAAGCACTAACAACAGCTAAAATTACTGCATTAGCTACAGCACTACTGCTCTTCAATCCCCATCCAGCTGGTATATTCGAGCTAACTTCCACATTCGCTCCCTCACCCCCCACGAAGTTTAAGGCCTCTTTAACCGCTTCAATAACCAAGGGATCATATGGGCTGACTGAGAGATCATCGAAAGCGCGAGCTCTAGCTTCTACTCTCATCCCTATTCCAATTGCAGCTCCCTTCCACGAAGCTATCGCATTAACTACAGTTATCGCACCGTTGACCCTAGCTACTCTCACTGAGACCACCTAGGAACCTAAGAGCCGCTTCCTCCATCACTCTCTCATCAGGTTCGACCCCGAACCATATCCTCTCAGAAACTGCCGCTTGCCTAATTAACATCTTGAGCCCTCCAATAGCTCTGCATCCTCTCATCCTAGCTATCCTCACTAGATCGGTCTCAGGCGGGTTGTAAACTAGATCCAGTACCGCGATACCGCTTAGCTTAGTCGCATCCATGGGCATCCCCTCTCCTCCAGTCCCGAGGGGGGTCGCATTGACTAAGAGCTCAACTCTATCCAAGGCCCGCTCCCTAGCCTCCCAAGGTAGGGGGATGCACTCTATCCCCAACTTGAGGCAGAGACCCTCTAGCCTCTTTACCCTCTCGATGTCCCTCGATGATATGTAAGCCTTTGAGAACATTCCGGAGATAGAAGTTAGGACCGCTCTAGCAGCTCCCCCAGCTCCGAGTATTAAGGCGCTCTCCCCACTCCTCACCCCTAAGAGCTCTAAGCTGTATTTGACCCCATCTACATCTGTATTGAACCCTAAGAGTTCATCCCCGAACTTTATGACATTAACAGCGCCTATTAAGCTAGCTCTCTCATCTAAGGAGTCCAGGAACTCTATCACTCTCTCTTTATGCGGTATAGTTATGTTGCAACCTACAGCACCCAGCTCCCTCAACCCCTCGATAGCTACGTCTATCCTGACTACATCGAACGCTAGATAAACTGCGTTCAGACCTAATTCCCTATAAGAGGAGTTATGAATGGCTGGAGAAGCTGAATGCTTCACAGGATGGCCTAGGAGGCACGTCAGTTTGGTCTCAGCGTTTAAGTTGAGCACCCGCATTTTAAATGGGAACTAACTTAAGCTTTTAGTGCGATCGATACGATAAACTGCGGTGAGATGATGAGATCCTCTCACGTGGGGAGCTACCCCCTCGAGCACTCTCAGGATAATATGCTGAGGGCTTATCGTGATACTGTGAGCTCTGGGATCACAGTGCCTCCCATACCCCAGCTCAGGAGCTTCACAGAGATCTACCTGGATCCCCTCGCATCTAGCGGGAAGTTGAGGAAGGTCAAAGAGGACAGATATGAAGTCCTGCATCTAGATGAGCCGACCATAGATCTCAGTGAAGTGGAATATTTCTTGGAGAGATCTAGAGCTGATCCCAGAAGCTTGAGACTCCCAGTTACTGGACCCCTGACTTTAGCGAGCAAAGTCGGTGGGGAAAGTTTCATGGACTCTATGATAATTAATAAGAATGCGATCTTCTCATTCTTCGTCCCTTATGTGGAGAAGATAGTGAACTGGGCCTCCTCGAGGGGGATAGGTTACATCTTCATAGATGAACCCGCATTGGGCCTCATAGTCGGGAGGAAGATATTAGGTTACTCTGAGAGGGAACTCCTCGATATCTATGAGGAGATATTTAGTGGAGTTAAATCCAATGCTGGACTGCATGTCTGCGGGAGGATCCCTCCGTTATTATCTGAGATATTGATGAGGGTACCCGCGAGGTACTTGAGCCATGAATTTCACGATACTAGGGAGAACCTCAAGTCCTTCAGTAAGGAGAAGTTAGAGGAATATGATAAGATAATTTCCCCAGGGATCGTGAGCGCTAAGAGCCCAGAGGTAGAGTCAATTGAGGAAGTCAACTCTTTGTTGAGGGAGATCTTGGAGAGATTCGGACCGAGAGTAGACTTAGTAAGTGCCGATTGTGGTTTCGGCGGCCTCAGGGGCTTAGAAAACTCCTATGATATCTCCTTGAGGAAACTCAAGTTGATAGCCGAAGTCGCCTCATCATTCGATGCCTAAGTGATCCTTGACACGAAGAACTTGCTCGGGAAGGACCTAGAGCACTCCATGAAATCATCCCCGAGCCCTACGTAAAGTTTCCATAGAGCTATGAAGTCGTCCATCAATTTCTCCACATCTCTAGGGTCATCTAAGATAACTATATGCTCTATACTATTGTAGAGCTCTTGCTCAGCTAGGCCCAAAGATCCTATTATCGCTTGCTTCCCATCTACTATGTACATCTTAATCTTTTGGATGGATGAGTTCTTCTTGAGGATGAGGTAGTCCAAGGGAGGGCTCACCCAATCTCTCTTTATCTCTCCTCTAGCGTTTCTCTCCGATTTCAATGAGTTCTTTATGATATTAACGGATTCCTCGTTCTTATAAGCGCTCGTTATGACCTTAATATCGACCCCCTTTTTAGCTATATCTACGAGTTTCTGAGCGTATTTAGGGGATAAGCTCGGGCTACTGATCCAGAGCAGTTTGTTCGCGCTGAAGATCATTAATTCAAGGAGTGTACCCAGAGACCTCCCGATGTAGGTTCTCATACGAGGGAGCGTATCACGCAGTAATTAAAAAAATTATAGAGGGATTCCCTTCGCATAGGCGATCTCGAACGTTAGAAATTTTAATTCAGAGGGATGGAACTCCTGGAGGTGATCTCATCCCCAAACTCAGGGTCCTCCCTCACGCTATAGAGATAAGCGTTGATGAAGGCGAGAACCTCGGAGAAGCGTTGAGCAGAGAGCTCGGATTCCCTCTGCTATGCGGTGGAGCTGGTTTCTGCGGTGGTTGTGCCATCAAGATAATTGAGGGAAAAGTATCGGAGCCTAAGATTGAGGAAGTGCTCTCTGGAGCTCTAGAGAGGGGGATGAGATTAGCATGCCTGACCAAAGTACTGGGTGACGTTATAATAGAGATACCGGAGGTCGTCCCAATTGCCTCGATCTCAGGGGTCATGCCTAAACTAGAGCTAGATACATCTCATCTGCCTAATGCACATGGCTTAGGTCTCGCTGTGGACCTAGGGACTACTAACATAGCCGGATCCCTGATGGAGCTTAGTAGCGGGAAGGTGATAGCTGAAGGATTCGTCAGGAACCCTCAGATCGCTAAGGGGAGCGATCTGATGACTAGGATCGAGAGGGCAATTAGAGGGGAGGAGATAGGTTTACTAGCTGTAGAGGGGATCGAATCCCTCATATCCAAATTAGCTGGAGGGCGCAGGGGTGAGATAACCTCCCTGATAATAGTCGGAAATTCGGTCATGCAATCACTACTGCTGGGTCTCGATATAAGATCCCTCTCAGTAGCTCCCTTCGATCCTCCCCTGAAGGATTGGTCGATAATTCCAGCTACGGAGATAGGCATAGAGCTGCCTGAAGCTACAGCTATAATTCCACCTGCTATAGGTGGCTTCGCTGGATCCGATGCCCTAGCTGATGTATTGACTACTAGACTCTTGGGTATAGAGGCTCCATACTTACTCATAGATCTCGGGACCAATAGCGAGGTAATTCTAGATGTTGGTGATTCCGTACTCGTCGCTACGGCTCCAGCCGGTTCAGCATTCGAGATGAACGCTAGAGGAGTTGGAGGGATAGAGGAAGCTGTGAGAGAAGCTAGGTTTGAGGATGGGAAGTGGAAGTTGAAGTATTCGAAGAGACCCTCGGGGCTCACGGGATCCGGGCTCATATCAGCGGTAGCTGAGATGCTCAGAGTAGGATTCATTGATGAGAGCGGGAGGATGAGGAGGGAATTCAAAGGCACTATCTCCCTCTTAGATGACCCTAAGATAGAGATAACTCAGAGGGATATCAGGGAGGTTCAGAAGGGGGTGAGCGCAATCTACTCGGCTTGGAGGATCTTGTTAAATGAGGCTTCCCTCAAGCCGGAGAGAGTGGTCATAGCCGGGACCTTCGGGAGCCATTTGAAGTATGAGGATGCCCTCACGATAGGGTTGATACCTCCAGTACCCGAGGATAACTTCATATCCATCGGCAACTCCGCCCTCACTGGAGCAAAATGTATGATGATTAGTAGGAGGGCCTATGAGTTAGCTAAGGATATCTTGAGGGTGACGAAGCACGTAAACCTTACCGGAAAGCAGAACTTTCCAGACATCTTCATAGAGGGCCTGACATTGAGGGAGAGGCTGACCTACGAAGATATATAAGATTTCCTCGGAAATTCGGATGCTTTCCAAAGGTTTCCCCCTGGGACGCTCGAGGAGGGTCAATTGAGAAAGTCTATAGAGCAGTGAACCGGTGTCTGGATTCTAAAGTATATGTCTAGATGAAGGGAGAATTTAAAGATATATTTAACGTTATGGGATGATCTCCTTCATCTCTCTTCCTATTATAACCATTATTCCATGCTTCTCAGCTATCTCCCTCAAGAAGTCAACTGCCTCTGCTCCAACATTAGCTATAGCTAAGATTTTTATAGTTACGTCTCTTTCATACATTTCCTTAACGAAATTTACCCTCTCCAGTAGTTTATCGAGCTCTCTCCTAGCATCCTCCAGGGAAGCCACTCCCGTCGTGACCTCGCCCACGAGTAGGGGGTCCTCGCAGAAGAGATCTAACTCGACGGTCTTACCCATGTACTTCAGCTTGATGCCCACCTCTATTCTCGCTCCCTCGTACCCCCTCTCACTCAGATATTCCTCAAGGAAAGCAGCTGTGTAATACTCCAATGTCATCCCAACGGCCCTGCCCAGCTGCTCGAAGTTCTTCCTCAATCCTTTGACTTCCTTCCAGAGCTCTTGTTGTCCTTTCCAGAGCTTCTGCTGGCCTTCCCTGAGCAATTTAACTTCTTCCCAGAGCTTCTTTTGTCCCTCTTCGATTTTATCAAGCCTTTCCAGTATCTCTCTTATCCCTATTAGCCCTGCAATAGCATACCTGAATTCCTTATCCTCCTCTAGCGTTCTAAGTATCCTTTCCTTCTCTTCCTTCGTGAGCACTTGAGTCATCATTAATTCGAACTACTTATGAATTTAAAGCTTCTGATCGCTCCAGCTCCGCTTCATCAAAATCCGTCTCACGATAATGGGACTCCTCAAGGAAGCCCATCAACGATCTCCTCGATTATTTCCCGAATATTTAATCATAACCCCGAATATTCGATCATAAGAGCGATTAAATACTCTATTATTCAAAAAAAGCATCCTAATCTTGAAAACAAATACAAATTAAAGAGGGTTCCTCATATATTTAAACATCTTTCTGCGTCCCTCACTGGGCACTATTGCAAAACTATTCGTACTCCCCGCTTAAAATGAGCTCACTCCACCTCAGGATATGCGGTCGAAGGAGTTAATTATATTAGCGGACTCATCGCCAGACTCCATCATCGAGAAAGCCATTAAGATGGGGCTTAAAGTGACTGCCATAGATCAAGGTGTCAAGGAAAGGCTTAAGGATTACTTAGATCCTTCTCTCATAGTAGAGGTGAGCGAATGGCCCTCCGAGGGGGAGCTAACTCTCTTCAAGATAAGAGGGCCTGAAGATCTCGAGATACTCAGGAGAGAAGCTAATGAGCGGAAGTTCCTAGTGGAGAGTGAGAGCTGGAAGATAATACCTCTCGAGAACATAATAGCTGAAGTAGGTGGGGAGAGAATTTACGCTATAGCTGATAGCTTAGAGGATGCGAGATCCCTCCTTGGGGTCCTTGAAGTGGGTGTTAAGGGAGTAGTCATCCCTATAAAGGATTCCGTACAGCTTGAAGCGGTTTTGAGGCTCTCGGAAGAGGTAAACCCGCTCAACTTGAGGGAAGCTAGGGTCACTGAGGTTAAGCAAGTGGGCATGGGGGATAGAGTGTGCGTCGATACCACGTCGATCCTATCCAAAGGAGAAGGGATGTTGGTGGGGGGTTCAGCTTCTTTCCTCTTCTTAGTGCACAGCGAGAATATAGAATCCCCTTTCACATCCCCTAGAGAGTTCAGAGTGAATGCTGGGGCTGTATCGAATTATCTGCTCGCTCCAGGTGGGAAGACACTTTATCTCTCAGAAGTAAGAGCTGGGAGCGAGGTCCTGGCTGTCTCGATCGATGGTAGGAGGAGGGCAGTCAGCGTGGGCAGAGCTAAAGTTGAGAGGAGGCCCATGGTCTTAGTGAGGGCGAGTAGCGATGGGGAGGAGGGATGGGTCATCCTTCAGTTAGCTGAGACCATACCTCTAGTCACGCCTGATGGTTCAACAGTGGCTGTGACCGATCTAAAGCCCGGGGATAGGGTCTTAGTTTACGTATCTGAGAGGAAAGCCAGGCACTTCGGCACAGCTGTAGATGAGTTCATAGAGGAGAGATGACTTCAAACTACCTCTATCCCGAACCTAGGGGCTATCGAGTTCAGGAAGTAATCTATAGCGAATAGGACTGAGTCGAACCTAGAGGAGAATGACTCCTTATTCAGCCCGCTGATGGGTATCGTGGTGCTCGCCCCTAAGTTACCTTCGTCATCTAAGTGGTACCTGACCTCCGCTAAGGCATAGTGGACATTGAGGAGTGCTTTGTAAAACTCAGTGTCATCTCTCAACCTCTCTCTATCAATTATGTTTGCCGTTATAGTTACCCAATCCTCGCCCACGAGTACAGCTACCATATAGCTGCCCTCACCTATCTTCCAGAGGGAGGCGAAGTAGCCCTCACCCCTCTGATACCTGACCCCCATCTCGGAGAGGTAACCCTCTATCTCGTCCATCGGATCGGATGACAACTCAACACCTCCCCACTGCGCGATAAGTCAATAAAAACCATACTCATCGATACCCGATGATAGTAGCGGTAGGCTCAACCAACCCGGTGAAGATAGAGGCCGTGAGGAGGGCCTTCTCTCTGTTCTGGGAGGTAGAAGTCAGGGGAGTGGATGTCGAGAGTGGCGTTTCAAAGGAGCCCTTTGGTCCTAATGCGATTGAGGGAGCGAGGAACAGAGCTAGAAATGCTCTGAGGGCATTGAATGCTGATTTCGGCGTCGGGATTGAGGGAGGCATATTTCACCTCTTCGGCAGATATTACTGCGCGGGTTTCGTCTGGATAGAGAGGAAAGATGGTGCTCACAGCACCGGTATGAGTGGATGGTTCGAGTGCCCTGAAGCTTTCCTCCCTGAGATGCTCAGAGGGAGGGAGCTAGGGGATCTAATGGCTAAGCTGAGTGGGAATGAGAACATAAAGAGGGAGGAAGGAGCTATTGGATTCTTCACGAGGGGGGCAGTTAAGAGAGTCGATCTATATACGCATGGAACCTTGATGGCGCTAGCTAAATTCATAGCCGCTGAGAGATGGCCGAGGTGATCTCTTGCTACTAATAGGAGTGATGGGGAGCAGAAGAGAGATCCTCATAAAGCCCTTAATCAGGGCTTTCACGAACAGGAGCTATAGAGTAGCTGCAGTGACGCAGACTAGGAGAGTTAGAGTACCGGATGAACTTAAGGACCTAGCGGAAGCCGGTTCTAGCCTAAGGATAGCATGCTCCATCGATAGAGTTCTTATCTCATCGAATTTTCCATTGAAAGGGCTCGATGATATTGTGAAAGCGATATCTTCTCTCTCCCCGATAGAGCCAGATGTAATATTTTTCTTCGGATTTGAGGATATTTTAGGTAGGGAAGATAGAATATTGAAAGTGATAACTGCCGGCAGCCCTCCTGAAGCTGAGCAACTCCTCGGGAGGATCTCACAACCTATAGTAGGCATATATGTAGAGAGAGGAGACTTTGAAGGAGGATTCAAGGATCTAGATAGATTGATAGGGGCTTTAATTGAGGAAGGGATTAAAAGAAGGCTTTTACAACCTCCCCCATTGGGGACCAAATTGGAAAGTTAAGCTTAATATTGGCGAGAGTATCGCTAGGGGGATTAAGATGCTGGCACTCAGCTTAGAGGTGACTGAAGTTAGGAAGACGCAATCGGGCATAGTGCTCTCATTGAGCAGGCCGAGTGGTATAGAGGAGATCCCTCCCCCAGAAAGTGAGGAGGAAGCGATGATGTTCCAAGTGATGAGAGCTATGGAGAAGTACATGAGGCTGCCCATCCCAATAGCTCAGCCATCTGTACCCACGGTTACTATAGTACTGAATGAGGAGGAGTATGATAGGATAGGTAGGCCTACGGTTGGGGATAGCTTGAGGTTGGTCATCTCTAAGGAAGAGGGTGGATTCAGGGTAGGTGTGGATTATTAAAGTTTAATTAGCTTCAAAGGGATAACTCTTTATGTCATTGGATGATGCCATCACGATAAGCAAGAGGGGAAAGAGGGAGTTAAGGACCTTAGTATCTAGGGGGAGGTTCGCTCTCATTGAGTACAGAGACCCAGTGACGAAAGAGAGAACGGAAGATAAATATAAGCTCGTTCTATTACATGATGATGGAAGTGTTCAGGAGTTCTTCTTGGTGAAGACGAAGACCGAGGGAAGGAGCTTGCTCCTCGAACCTAAGGAGAGGAAGGGGGTGGAGCTCAAAGTATGGAACCCCGTGAGCGGGGAAGTTGAGGATATGTTCCCTGAAAGGGCGTCCTCCCAAAAATGAATAGCAATCTGACTTTACCGAAGATCGTATAGTGTGCGAAAAATTTCGCCGGCAATCTCGAGGATTCAACCTGTTGAAAAGAAAAAGGATTAAGCTTGACCCGTCATGAGTTGCATCAGCATCATGACGGCATCTAGGACATCTCTCACAGCAATCACACCAACTGGCTTATTCTCCTTATCGACGACTGGTAAATGCTTCACATCAGCGTCCCTCATTTTCCTAAGAGCCTCTGTGATTGGCTCATTCGGAGTTATCGTTATCGGATTTTCTGTCATCAGCATGTGGATCGGGATCCCCTTCCCTATCTTACCGTTAGCAGCCGCGAACCTCAGATCCCTATCAGTGAATATTCCAATAAGTTTTCCATTATTATCAACCACTAATATACTACTTATCCTCTTTTCGTCCATTATTTTAGCAGCTTCTTCAACGGCAGCGTCCATCTTGATTGTGATCGCGGGTGTCGTCATCACGTCCTCTACCCTCAGGGGTAACTCCCTCTTCCTCTTCACGAAGGCCATGGTATCACCCGCTTATTGATCAACGGAATATTTTAAATGTGATGACGGTGGATTCCCGATTTACTACGTTAAATATTTGCCGCGATCCATAGTTGAATTATATTTAACTGTGAAGTGGGTTGAGCAATCAATAACTTCCATAGGAGCTCTCGCATTTATCTTTTACTAATATTTGGAATACCTGCATTTTATATAGATGACCTTTTAGAAATAAAATTGATAATTAATCTTGAGAGGATATCGCGGACGGTGAGGGGCATACCCAGCCAATATTATTTTTCACATGTGTATGATGCAGAGATGCCTATGGGTAGAGTATCTAGAACAGCTATATCTGTGCCGAGGGAACTCTTGAGCGATCTGGATGATCTCCTCTCTCATCTGAATTTAAAGAGCAGATCTAAAGCGATATCTGAAGCCATAACCCTCTATATCGCTGAGAGGTACTGGGTCCTCTCCGATGTGGAGAAGGAAGTTGCTGGTACGATAATAATGGTTTACGATCATCATAAGGAAAGCGACATCACGGAAGTCCAGCATAAATACTTAGATCTGGTGAGATCGACATCACATGTGCACATCGACGAGGAGAGGTGCATGGAGGTCGTAATGGTCTTAGGACCTCTCTCTAGGATCAGGGAGCTCTTCAAGGAGCTTCAAGCCCTCGGTACTGCTGAAGTCCTTAAATCTTTCCTGATTCCTAGAGGATGAGAACGCTCCCTTGAGGGTATTTATCAGATCTTCGAGCCTTAGAGGGCATTCATCGAGGAACTGAGATATCTCCTTGCATATCCTCACTGTCGTAGGGGCTCTCACACCTATTTCCTCTAGCGGAGCCTCATATAAAACGTCTACACTCCCTCCTAAGACTAGCCTCCCTCTATTAAATATATATACCTTATCCGCGACTTCCGAGACAAGATCAGAGTCCTGAGTGGCTATTACCACTATTTTTCCCCTTCCCTTGAGCTCCCTCAGTACCTCCCTAAGGGCCTCCATGCCCCTCAGATCCAGGGATGAGGAAGGTTCATCCAGTAAGTATATCTCGGGGTCCAGAGCTATGAGGCCTGCGAGTGCGACCCTAGCGATTTCTCCCCCACTAAGCCTGAAGGGCGATCTTTCCTCGAAACCTAGGAGCTCAAGTGTTTCTAATGCTTCCTTGACCCTCCTCTCTATCTCCTGAGATCCCAATCTGAGTTGCTTCGGCCCTAAGGAGACATCCTCACCCACAGTCGGAGCGATTAACTGATCCGATGGGTTTTGGAAGAGGATACCGCATATTCTCCTGTAATTCTTCCCTAAGTTCTCCCCATCGAGCGTTATAAATCCTGAAGTAGGCTTTATGAGACCTGCTAGTAGTAAGAGGAGCGTGCTCTTCCCCGATCCATTGGGACCAAGGAGGCAAACTATTTCACCTGAGGAAATGCAAAGGTTAACGTCTTCTATAGCTTTAGTCCCATCCGGATACGAATAACTCACGTTGTTCGCGCACAACTTCATTTAAGCACCCAGGAAGACGGGGACTAAGTAAGAAAAGGCTATCGCCACTAGAATCGAAGTATCTCTAAAGCTATTCCTCATCTCGAGATCTAGCGATCTCGCTTCTATGACGAGAGATGCCTTAAAGGCATCATTGGGCCCTCTGAAGAAGAGCTCGGATGCTGCAATTGAAAGCGTATCATATAAGCTCCCCTCTATGATCCTAGATGCCTTAGCTAAGATTAGTCCGCTCAATGACCTCAAGTACCTCCCTATATGGATCATCATTATCTCAAATGCTAACCCGAGATCCCCACCTAAAATCGGTCCAGTCAGCTTACTGATACCGGCTATCACCCTCCTGATGCCCAGAAGTCGTATTAAGAAACTGAGGACCATTATGGAAGTAGCTACCCTCAAGGGCACTATTAAAGCCTCGATAATCGCTTCTACTGACCCTAAAGCTCTAGGGATCATTATTATCAGGGAGAAGAGGAACCAGAGCGAGGATATCCTCAGCGATCTCACCAGATCCCTGAAGCCGCATAAGGAGTAGAGTAGAATCGATGTTAAAAGAAATGAGAGGATTAGTTGGGTGTGTTTGACTGAGAATGCGGAGATTGAAACTGAAAAAAGGCATAGGAGGAAGGAGAGAACTGGATTAGCATTTAACCTACCTGTTAAACTTTCCATCGATAATAACCAATCGGAGAAAGCTCTGATAAGACCATTGAAGGCCTTATCTATTTCCCTCAACTTTCCCCCTCTTTATCAAAGCGGGGAGCAGTAAGAGTGAGACGCCGACAAATCCAGCTACGATGTAACCTAGCTCATCTGGTAGCCCTGGAACTGTGTAATCCGGGAATATCCCACTCCATAGGGGCTCAGATTCCTCAATCCCTATCATCTCAGCTGCCAAGTCCAGGGGCTCCTTATAACCGACGATATTAGCTCCTATCACACCGAAGAGTGGGCTTATGAGCACAAGTATAATTATCGCGATGTAACTCCTCCTCATCTTATCAACCCCCTGGCTGAGAGGTAGCTCACTAAGAGGCCAGTGGCTATGCCCTCAATTACGCCTAGGGCGAAGTGCCATATCCCCATCACAGGGACTGTGATGCTCAGGGGATAGCCGAAGCTGGGGGATAGACCTAGTTCTAAACCGCAAGTTATCGCTGCCAGCGTTATCCCTATCCAACCTCCCAGAAAAGCGGCTAAGGACTTCCTATTCTCCCCTAGATACTTCAAACTGACTTTATATATCGCGTAACCTGCGAAGACATCCACTACTGCCATGTTGAACGCGTTAGCTCCTAAAGCTGTGATACCGCCGTCGCCCATCAAGAGGCACTGAACGACTAAGTTCATGAACATAGCTAAACAAGCTCCGAATGGGCCTAGAAACATAGATGCGAATGCACCTCCGACGAAATGTGCAGATGTACCTCCAGGAATCGGCCAATTGAGCATTTGGGCTGCGAAAATTGCTGCAGCCATTACAGAGAGGTAGTATACCCCTCCTCCTTCCTTGAAGTACCTCCTACCTGCGTAGATGACGATAGCTAGCGATATGACGTAGAGAGCGAGGGATAATAGCGGATCCAGGAAGCCGTCCGGGATATGCATGATACCATCACCTGCTCTCAGTAATACCGTTAACTTAAAAATATTACTGAGGATAGCGATCTGTAATAACTTGATGAAGGACTAGCCTCCTCCAAATTTCACGAATCGATCTAGATATCATCAGTTATACCGCTCAAAAACTCACCACTACCGTACTTAGCCCATATGAGGCAAGTTCCCTCTCCAGAGACCATGCAGGGACCATATGGACTCTCAGGCTTGCATACCTTCATGAACAGAGGACATTCCGTGGGCTTAGCTATCCCCAAGGTTATCTCAGTGCATTTACAACCAGGTAGAGAATCGTTATACCACTCCTCCTTGGAGATCTCCTTAATCCCATATCTCCTGAAGGCATCATACTCCTTGAATTCCTCCTTAAGTGCTAATCCGCTCTTAGGGACGAACCCTATGCCTCTCCAAGCCGCATCAACTATATCGCTAGTTTCCTCCATTATTTTCAGGGCCCTCTCATTACCCGAGGCTTTAACAGCTCTAGAGTACTCATTGAAGAGCCTAACTTCTCCCTTATCTATCTGCCTCACTATCTCCAGTATCGAGAGTAGAACGTCTATGGGCTCGAAGCCCGAGATAACTATAGGGATCCCATACCCCTCAGCCACGAACCTCCAGACATCAGCTCCAGTTATCGTTGAGACATGGCCCGGGGCTATTATCCCTCTTATCGGCGAGCTAGGGTAGTTCTCCAGGACGTACCTCATTATCGGGGGTGTTAACCTATGAGCTATGATGAAGCTCAGGTTTTCAGGCAACTTCCTAGAGTTTATTGGACCTAAAGTCGCTGGAGCAGTAGTTTCGAACCCTACTCCGAAGAATATCGATTCTTTACCGTCTTTAGCTATACTTATTGCATCTAAGACGCTATAAACGATCTTAACATCCGCACCCTCTTGTTTCGCTTCCTCTAAACTCCTCGGCAATCCTCTTGCTCTGGTCCCCATGAGCCTGAAGGCATCTCCGAAAGTCATCACTCTAATGCCCTCTCTCGCTAGTTTAACTGCAGCATCCACGTAGTAAGCTGGTGTTATGCACACAGGGCAGCCGGGCCCAGCAATTAGCTCAATTTCCTCTGGCATGAGATACCTTACACCGTAATGAGTTATCGTCCACTCATGAGTCCCACAGAAGTTCATTATCTTTACGCTTCCAACTCTCTTAGCTATCTCCCTTATCTTAGAGGCTATCTTAGAAGCTGGTTCATCGCTCCTCAGATAAGTCAGTGATCTCATCGAGATCCCTCCAGAGCATAGAAGCGACCTGCCCTAAAGCTATTCCCCCATCCCCAGCCGGTACCATCGAGTTCAACTTAACCTTAACTTTGAATCCCTTTAGGGAATCCTCTATCCCCTTTATGAGGATCGAGTTGACGGCAGCGCCTCCGGATACGAAGACAGCATCGTAATCGCTCCGACTTAAGTATTTAGATGAGAGTTCACCTAAGGAGTAACCCAACAAGTATATGGAGGTATAAGCCAGATCTTCCTTCCTTCCCTCAGCTCCCAGCAACCTCTCAATGAACTCACTCGTATCTATTACGCTTCCCCTTATCTCAGGCGGTTCCATCCTCAACAAGCTACCTTTTGCAGCTGCCTCTAGCTTCATAGCTGGCTCCCCCTCGTAAGTCCTCTCGAGGCATATCCCTAGCAAGGAGCTTATCGCATCCAAGACCCTACCCACGCTTGAGATCATGGGACATTTACCTCTAGCTTGCGTTAAAGAGATCCTAGCCTCTCCCTCCCCCTTGGGGAGCCCCTTCAACAGATCTCTCCTCCTCAATAGATCTAGGATCTCATCATCACTCATGAACGTACTTAAGATCCCTATGAGCATCCTCACGGGGTAAATAGTAGCTCTATCACCACCTGGCATCGGCTGGGGCCTCAAGTGCCCCACTCTCTCGTAATCCGAGAAGCTAGAGATCATCACCTCCCCGCCCCAGAGCGTCCCATCATCCCCCATCCCGAGCCCATCGACAGCTATCCCTAGCACCTTCCTCGAGGGCTCCACCCTCTCCTCCGCCATCACTGAGCATATATGGGCGTGGTGATGTTGAACTTCAATGAATGAGCTCCCATGAGCCTCAGCCCATGCCTCAGCTAATCTCCTGGAGGAGTAGCCTTTATGCATATCCGCGACTATCACCGCCTTAGGGAGCTCTATCTTATACACATTTGAGAAGAACCTGAGCATCCTATCCAAGAACTCTAAATTCTCCAGTTCATCAGTATCCCCTATGAATTGTGTCAGAATTGCTTTATCCCTGAAGGCAACTGCTCCAGCATTCTGAAGCTCAGCACCGAAGGCTATGACTGGCTTACTCAAGGTGGAGGGGAGCCTTATCCACATAGGGGCGTATCCCCTACCCCTCCTCAGCATAGTAACTCTATTTCCAGTGAACCTGATGACGCTATCATCAACTCTATTGACTATCTCCCTATTATGATGCAGGAAGTAATCTACTATTGGGGATAGCCTTTCTCTAGCGCACTCAACACTAGTGCACATCGGTTTATTGTGCTCGTTACCGCTCGTCATTATCAGTATCTGATCCCTCACCTCCTTGAGGAGCATGTGATGGAGAGCTGTGTAAGGCAGCATTACCCCTATCAGGTCTAGCCCCGGAGCAATTAGCTCTGAAAGGCCTCCCTTCGAGGGCATCAGCACTATGGGTCTCTCAGGACTCGTTAATAGGTTCCTAGCTATCTCATCGACTACTGCATATCTCTCAACTACTTCAACGCTTAGAGCCATGAGGGCGAAGGGTTTCGATGGCCTTCTCTTTCTCTCCCTGAGCTTCCTAACTACTTCATCATCCGTAGCGAGGCAAGCTATATGGTAGCCCCCCAGACCTCTTATCGCTAAAATCTTCCCCTCATCCAGGAGCTTAGCAGCATCCCTTATCGGATCCTCTGAATCTATCTTTTCCCCATAGCTGTCCTCCATCCACAGTTCGGGCCCGCATTTCGGGCAGGATATCCCCTGAGCGTGGAACCTCCTAAGATTCTCCCTATCCTTATACTCCCTCTCACAATCCTCACATAGCTTGAACTCTAGCATCGATGTCTTCTCCCTATCATAGGGCACGCCCCTCATGATGGAAAACCTGGGGCCGCACCACGCACAACTATTGAAAGCATACCTATAATGCCTATCATTAGGATCGTAAATCTCAGCTAAGCAATGATCGCATATACTGAAATCAGGGGGTATCATAGAATATAGCTCAGCCTCTTTAGCGCTTGGGAGTATGGAGAATCCCTCTAAGTTATCTGCCTGAGTGAACTTTATCAGGACCTCTTCTAGCCTAGCTGGAGGTGGTTTTTCGTCAAAAAGAGCCTTTAAAAAAGAGGAAATCAATGAATAGTTCCCTTCAACCCTTATCTCTACCTCACTCCCTCCCATGTTCCTCACATAACCAGCGAGTTGATACCTTGAAGCTAGCCTATGTACGAAGGGCCTGAACCCCACCCCTTGGACGATCCCAGAGACCCTGATGTCCAATGCAACACGATCTTTTAGCATCAGCTCGCCGCTAACACTAGTCCTAGAGAGATTTAAATAATTATCGTGGCTTAAGTAGGGATCTGAATTTTGTTATGGTTCAATCATGTTTTGGAGAACTTCCTTTAGGCTCTACAACCCCGAGGGAATCAAGGATCAAAGACTCAGCTGAATTTCCTGAGGGATGTGAATGATTATATTTGAAGGGATCTCCACCACTAGAGTGGGAATAATGCATGAATGGTCCCTAGCTGAAGCTATATTAGAGGCTTTGACCTCTTTAATGGAACAAGAGGGTGCAAAAAGCATTTCTGAAGTTGAGATTCTTTATGGTGAGATGATGGAACTTGAGCTCGATATCCTGAGGTTCGCCCTGGAGGAGTTGTCTAAGGAAACCCCGATGAAGGATACGAAATTCATATTTTCAGAGGAGAAAGCCTCCTTCAGGTGTAACTCCTGCGGATATAAGTGGAATTTCGAACAAGCCCATTCCCTATTGAGTGGAGAACTCGGTATAAGGGAGGATCCTACTGGAGAGAGGGAGAGCCCGATACACTTCATTCCAGAGCTCGCCCAAGCTCTCATGAGGTGCCCCAATTGCGGCAGTAGGGACTTCGAGATCGAAAGCGGGAAAGGGATAAGGATATCTAGGATCTTAATTGAGAGGTGAGCTTAATGGACCCTCTATTCGAAAGGGCGAGGGGTAAGATCAGGAAAATCAGTAAGGTGACCTTAGTCGCCTCCGGAAAGGGAGGGGTGGGTAAAAGCATAATATCATCATCCATAGCGCTTATTTCAGCTAAAAGGGGTCTCAAAACTGGGTTACTCGATTTAGATGTGCATGGCCCCTCCATCCCGAGGATCTTCAGTTTTAACGGTGAAATCGTGGCTGGGAGGGAGGGCCTCATACCTCCTATCGTAAATGGAGTCAAGATAATGTCTCTTGGTTTCATGATAGGTGAAAATCCTTTACCTTTGAAGGGGGAGGATAAGAGATCTGCTCTATCATTGCTCTTAGCCATAACGGATTGGGGGGAGCTCGATCATCTAGTGATAGACATGCCCCCAGGAACTGGTGATGAAACGATCTTCTGTATTAGAGCCCTTAAATCCGCAAAAGCGAGTGCTCTGATAGTTACGACACCATCCTCGCTATCCCTCTCAGTCGTAGCGAGATTAATAGATCTACTGCGAGGGGAAGGAATGAGGGTTTTAGGGCTCGTCGAGAACCTAGCATATTTCAGATGCGGTAATGAATTGATCAGACCATTCGGTAGTATAGATGGGGATTTCCTCGGTAAATACGGCCTGAAGATCCTGGAGAGCTTACCAATAGATCCCCTGATTGAGGAAGAGATAAAGAGCGGGAAGTTTCTCGAATCCCCCGGGGAATTCAGATCGAGGGTAGAATCGCTGTTCGATAAGATCATTGGGTGATGCCCATGTGCCTAGGCATACCGGGTAAAGTCTTGGAAGTGAGGGGGAATATAGCTGTAGTTGATTTCGGTGGGGTCACTAGAGAGGTCGATGCTAGCCTAGAGGATGTAGCTCCAGGAGACTACGTATTAGTTCACGTTGGCATGATAATAGCTAAGATAGATGAGGAGGAAGCGATGGAAATATCTAAACTTTTGAGTGAGATATTGAGCTATTAGGTGATCCTATGGAGGGATCTATAAAACTATCGCACGGATCTGGAGGTAAAGAGACTAGCCTGATCCTGAAATCTCTCATATTATCAGCTCTCTCTGACGAGGAGCTGTCATTGAAGGGAGGCGTTGGCCTCAAGGAGCTAGATGACGGTGCGGCTATCCCCTTGCCCGATGGGACTTACTTAGTGGTCTCAATAGATGCTTATACAGTAAATCCACCTTTCTTTCCTGGAGGTGATTTGGGCAAGTTAGCTGCCTGCGGGACGATAAACGATATTCTTATGATGGGAGGGGAACCGAAGGCCATCCTAGATTCGATAGTGGTTGAGGAAGGTTCTCCTATCTCAGATGTGAGGAGGATAGTGGATAGCTTCATCGGAGTCCTCAGGGAGGAGGGTGTGAAGCTATTAGGCGGGGATTTCAAGGTCATGCCGAGGGGACAACTGGATAGATACGTTATAACGACAGCTGGCATGGGGATAGCGAAGAGGCCCATAGTGGACTCCAGCATAAGGCCGGGAGATAAGATAATAGTTACTGGAACTATAGGGGAGCATGGGGCGGCTATACTCTCCGCTCAGGAGGGTATAGCAGTAGAGGGGAAGCTTGAGAGTGATGTGAGTACTTTGAGCAAGCTCATGCTACCTCTATTAGAGGCTTATGGCGATAAAGTTCATGCTGCTCAGGATCCTACTAGGGGAGGCCTCGCTCAAACGCTGAATGAGTGGGCTCAGAAGTCCGGGCTCCTCATACTAGTGGAGGAGAGGAAAATCCCCTTGAGGGATGATGTTAGAGCGTTCACTGAGCTCTTAGGCATAGATCCTCTAGCTCTAGCTTGCGAGGGTAGAGCTGTCCTAGGAGTTGATGGAAATTCCGCTGAGGACATATTAAGTTTTATTAAGGAGTTAGGTTATGAGGAAGCTTCTATAATAGGTGAAGTGAGAGAAAGCGAAAGATATAGCGGAATAGTCGTTATTAGGACATCTGTAGGTGGTCTGAGGATATTGGAATCCCCTTCTGGTGTCATAGTCCCCAGGATATGCTAAGTCCTACTTGAGAAAGTTTATTAGTTAATCGCAGGGGCTACTCGGATGGATATAGAAAAAGTAAGGGAAAGTGCATACAGGATTATAGAGGAGAATCCAGAGATCTCAGATTCTATCCTCCTCTTCCTTGATATATTGACTGCTCAGTCGGAGATGATGGATGAGATTATCGGGAGGTTGGATCCGAAGGAATTAATTGTTGAAAGATATCCTCTCTTCGATGTGATAGGCATTCCTAAGGTGGAGCCTGAGCTCTGGAGGAGATTCATGGATGAGATAATATCGAGAGTCTCATCGCGTAGAGAGGATCTTAAGGAGGAATTGGATGCCGTTAGAGGATCTCTTCATGAGAACTTATTCGATCCAGAGGCTCTGGCCGTTCTTTCTTTTAAAGGAGATGTGAATTATGCGAGAGGAGTTTCCATGAGCATTGGAGTGAGCGAGGACCTCCTCAGTGCTTTAGGAATTTGGACGATACAACCTATCTTCATGGCGATGAAGGAGCTCTCTGAGGGAATCGAAGGATGGGATGGGGGATTCTGCCCCATATGCGGGAGCTACACTAGGACATCTTTCATGAGGGAAGATAAGATCTTCATGAAGTGCGAGATTTGCGGAATGGAGTGGGGGTACTCTGGTAACAAGTGCCCCTTCTGCGGCTCACGGAAAATCGAGTCCCTCGAGCTGAGGGGAGGGACTTTCCATATCATGAAGTGCGATGAGTGCGGAGCTCGTTGGAATTTGATAAATGATGAACTCCTCAGGGATACTTCGAGGGAGATCTATCCAATACTAACTCTAACACTAGAAAATATGTTGGAGGAAATCTGAGAGGAGTTCGAAAAATCTTTACAGTCTTTGTGCATTAATGCCCCGTTCCCGAAGCTTCGCTTTGAATCCTCAGGGGTCTCGCTTAGATCAAGTACAGGAATTTAGCATTTAAAATTAACGCAGTTCTACTCTCTTTAGGAAGCTATCGACATCCATGCTCACGTTCATTTTTTTATCTCGCAATACCTGGATTATTAAATCGAGCACCTTAGGGAAAGCCATCTTCACCTCCGGGCTCAGCCCCTCCCTTAGATCGATCGATTTAGGAACTATACCGATTATGTAAGTCTCTGGCAATTTTCCCATCGCGACAGCTGCGGCTATTATCACCTCCGTGGTGACTCCATGGCTCCCGACGCTAATTAAATGCTTTAACAGGGTTTCCCTATCCACACTAGACTTATCGACTCTGTAAACTTTCACGTCCCCCGGCTTCCCCTCCTCAGGCGTGAGGGAATCTATCACGAATAATATATTGGAATCCTCGATCTCTCCTAAGAGCTCTATTCCACCGATCCCTCCATCCACTACCCTCATCCACTCAGGAATACTTATAGAGGAGAGAGCTTCCGCGAAGTAAGAACCGGCGCCATCATCCCCTAAGAGCCTGTTCCCAACTCCTAAAATGAGTACCCTAGCTCTACCATGAGATCCCTCAAGATCCTCAGGAATTCAGCCTCCCCCCCAGCATGAGGAGAAGCGTTGACCACGTATATCCCCTCGCTCTTAGATAAGGAAGCTATTACATCGGTCAGCGTATTGATGTCATTAACTCCCAGGAGTGATAGAGATATAGATTCCTTCAATCTCTCGACATCTCCCTTGACTTCTAATTTCTTCACTGAAGGAGCCTCTTCTGTTTGTGAAATTATTATGATGAAGTCTGGATCATACTCTACTATTTCCGTTATAGAGGCTAAGGGATAGTAAGTTGTGTCGAATAATTCCACGGTACCGCCCCTGACTCCGCTTATCAGCTCCCTTATGCCCTCGAGAACACTCTCAGAAGATTGAGGGGAGCCCGCTATAACGATAGCGCACCTCTTCCCTCCCATCCTCACGTACCTTCCGGGCTTCACTAATGCGCTTCTAATCGCTTCAATGGGGTCCTCTCCTCCCAAAGATACAGCTAACTCCCTCTTAATTTCATTAATATCCTTATTACTCGCGGGAAAAGAGTATATTAATCTCTCGAGCTCAATAGCGGATATTATTGAATCCTTTATTTCACGCTCTATTTCACTCAGCCCACCGTAGAGAGCCCCGAGGAGCCTAGCTATCCTCTTCAGCGACATCTTAAAAATAAAAGAAGATTCATACCTCAATCTTATCGACTAAATAATGCGATATATGAACAGCTCTAAAGGCTCCTCCTGTGAGTTCTGACCCCTTATTCAAACTGAAGATACAAGTTGGACATCCGGTGACGACGACTTCAGCCCCGCTTTGAATTACCTCTTTGGACTTTTCCCTCATGACCATCTCATAATCCTTCATGAGGTCCCTCACGAAGTCAGCTTCCCATCCATCGACCTCCGTCAAGCCGAGCAATCTTTTGAGCTCCTTCAGATCCTCGCTCAAGAGCGCTATACCGGATCCACCTCCACAACAACGGCTGAAAACCCCTTGACTCTTAGGCAACTCCCTATATCCCTTAGAGGAGGCCTTGAGGATTTCCCTGGGTTCTCTCTTGACACCACTATTCCTCAATTTACATGGATCGTGCCATGCCACCTTAACTTCTCCAGCTCCTATCCTGAACTTCCTAGCCCTATAGAGGTCATAGAGATACTCAGCTACGTGCACAATCTCATAATTCACTTTCTCCCCGATTAAGGATGGCATATGAAATCTCATCTCCTCGTAACTAGTTCCTCCATGCGATAAAAGCACTTTCCTAGCCCCGATCCCCTTAACGTAAGAGTGAACTCTCTCTAACGTCTTCCTCTCTGATTCCCTATCACCTATGTGAGACCCTATACTGAATTCAAAGCCTAGAGGCTTCGATGGAAACGTCCAATCGATGCCAAGAGCATCTAGAATCCTTGATGTGGAGATTATGGTTTCCGGAGTCAGTATAGCCTCTAGAACTGTCGGTAAGTACAGGACCTCAGCCCCCTCCTTATCTAAAGGTAACTCCTTACCGATCCCCCCTCTCACTTTCTCGATTATAGAATTCCATAGATCCATTATAACTCCTGATTCGGAGATATCTCCACTTTCAGTATCGTTTAAGCGTTTCAGGATCGTGGGGGCCCTTCCTAGAGTGCTCAAGAATCTCCTGAGTATCTTTATCAACTCCCCACTGTAGATACCGAATGGACATGTGTTTAAACAATTACCACAATTGACACATCTGTAAGCCATGTAAGTCATCCTCTTAAGGTCATCCTCATTTTTAGGATATCCTGCGTTCACTATAGATCCTAGGACATAGCCTACTGCCGTTACCCTCTTTCTCCATAACTTCCTGAGTTCCTCAGCTTTGTTCACAGGCTCATATTCGGGTCCAGCTACGATGTATGGGCAGTGAGGCGTGCAGAGGCCGCATGACACACAGGACTCGAAGTAATGTAATGTAACGGGATTTAATTCCGAGAGAGTTTCATTAACAGCGGAATTGAGTTCCTCATTCATAGTCCTCTCCTCCACATCTCATAGGCCTCATGAAGCTTCCCGTACCAGTAACTGAAGACGAAGTGGAAGAACTTCGTGAATGGCAATATCATGACTAATACTTCGCTCGCGAGTATATGAACGCCTAAGACAGTCTTGTAGGTATCGATATCACCGGAGGGTAGGTGGTGCGTAGCCATGTATCCGCTCACTAAGATCACTAGGAGGAGGATGAGAGCAGTGAAATCCCCTATTCTTATCCTGGAGAGATCCTCCTTGAATTTCTTTGGGAACCTCTCGAGGAGTTTGAATGATGCACCTATTATAGCTATTATCGTTAGCACATCGCCGTTCAATACTACTGTCAGGGGTCCCCAGATCGTGTTCACGAAACTCTGAGGCATAGTGCTGGTGGGCGTCACTGGGGATGTCACCGTGAGAGCTGAGCTAGTAGCACTTGTAGGTATAGCTAGGGGTTGGAGTATGGAGTAAGGTGGGAAGTAGTAAGACCACCATGCTATGTGATGTGAGAGGAGGAAGAGCAGCGGGATGACCCCTAGGAGATGGAGGAGGAATATTCCCGTGACGAATGTGATCTTAGTCCTCTTAATAGATGCCCATATGGGGAATATGAATGCTTTTACTAGGGCTAGAACTTTATGCAACAATGAAGTCTTCCTCCAGATGGGTTGAGGGGTCCTCTTGAAGAGGAAGAGATATCTAGATAATCTGTAAGTCACCCCTAGTACGAAAATGAATATTGTTGGTAGCATCATATCATACACTGAGAACTCATAGATCCCCATCCCGATCCCCCTCAAATAGTCGCTAATGGTGTGAAGAGCTTCTCAATTCTCCTGTTGCCTACGAACATATGCACAGCGCATGCGATACATGGATCGAAGCTCCTTATCGCTCTCACTATATCGAGACCGCTCCACTGATCGGGCGGAAGCTCTTCAGTTATCTCCACTCCCAGGACTGATGCCTCATAGGGCCCTCTGTATCCCCATCTATCCTTCGGGGATAGATTTGGAGTGGTAGGCGCATGTATTTGGTAGTTCTTTATCTTATAATTCTCTACGACCATCCAATGCCTCACAGCCCCTCTCGGTGCTTCATCGAACCCGAATCCCACGGAGAATGTCGGTTTCTTCCAAGGCCTGGAGGTCTCCAAGCTACCGGATTTCGCATACTCTAAAGCAGCTAGCAAGTTGTTCCAAGCGGCTTCCACGTTAAGTGCGAAATTGAACGCCCTAGCTCTCATCCTCTCTATAGTCGTCGATGCCCTCACCTTAGGTATGTTCCATTCCAAGGTCATCTTATCCCAAGTACCTTGAGGCATCTCGAGGACCATGTTCGTCCGAGGTAATTCTATCCTCACCTTACCCCCATTTTGCATAGCGTGAGCCCACATCCTAGCTATCGGTCCCGCTTCTATCGGGTAAATCTTGCCCTTCCAAACGAACCTCACTATCGCGCCCCAGCTGTACTTAGAACGCCAATCTTGAGCTTGCGGATGAGGAATCGTTGTCTTATTCCAGGGATGGTATTTCATCAATTCAGATATCCCCCAAACTACTGGATTACCTGCTGGGTCTTTATCTACGATTAAGCCATCCCACTCACCGTAGAAAGATGTATCCACGAGCTCTATTGTCCCTATATTCATATCAGTCAACTTGTCTGTGACTAGCTCTCCATCCAGTATCAAACCGGGCTTCATGTACCTCTTCCTACCTGCCTCATCTATGTTCTTGTATATCTCCTCGAAGCTCTCGCCCAACGAGGAGTAAGCCTCCGGATCCTCATGGGTACCGACGCTGATCAAATTAGGTTTCTCATAAGTTATTCCCTGCCTTTCATAGCCTATAGAGTTGTAGAAGTTCGCGAGATCCTCCCATATCGTAGCTATGAACTTCGCCCAGGCTGTCAATTTCGTGAGCCTGTAGGAGTACTCTATGAGCGTTTCTTCCGTGACTGTCGCACCTATTCCTCCGGGGATGAGTGTCCTGGGATGAGGGTGACTTCCATAAAATAGTACTCCCATTTGCCTAGCGATCTTCTGCATCTGTAATGCTAAGATGTATATCTTACCTTGGAGAGGGTTGAGGGCATCCATTATATCTCCGATACTTGAGAACCCGTGTACATCTGAGTGCTCCGCCTTAGTCCTCTTCGCCTCATTATATATGGAGGGAGTCAGTTTTGATACAATTAAGCCGCTGTAATCTGGACCGGCTAATATGCTCAGGTGAGTGGGATTATCGTATATGTGATCGAGGGCCGCCCAAGCGAGGTTCCTAATGAGAACTCCGAAAGGCTTGGGGACAGCACCAAGCGCCATATCATTGGCTTTCACAGATGCATTTGCGTGAGATGCTGCACAAACACCACATACCCTGCTGGTTAAGTGCACTGCATCTGGAGGCTCCCTCCCTCTGAGGAATATCTCGAATCCCCTGAACATAGCACCGAAGCTCCAAGCTTCCTTGATCTTCTTCGTGCTCTCATCCACGATGGCTTTTACCCCCAAATGGCCCTCTATTCTAGTGATAGGATCTATGAAGAGTTCCCTTTCGAGCATAATGTCACCTCCTACTCCTTCTTCCTCTTAGTCGATTCACTCACAGCGTAACCTGCTGCAAGTCCAGCGACAGCGGCGCCAGCTACAGTAGCTGCTAAGGTCGTTAGATCGGGGAGCGCTGGAGCTTGGAGAGGCTTGTAGAAGGGCTCGAATTTATCAGGGAAACCTGGCATTGTGCATCCAGTACAGACACCTCCTGTCCTAGTAGGCCCTCCTATTCCCTCTATCCATCCGACTTTATTCCAGGGGCAGTTACTCACTGGTCCCTTACAACCAACCTGGAATAAGCATTTGGGATCATTATCTCCTGGATTCGCTCTGAAGTCTCCTGCTGCATAGAAGCCAGCTCTAGGGCATTGCTCATGCACAGTATTCCCATATATGTAGAGAGGCCTCCAATAGGAATCTAACTTCGGGAGCGGGAGTATACCGTCAGCAGCGAGTATTAAGTGCCCTAACACCCTAAGTATAGCATTACCATTATCCGGAGGCTTACTCCTCGTTGGGCGAGAGCTTCGAGGAGATATACAAGCT
>JAVCBY010000055.1:0-26228 GCA_037917625.1 Thermoproteota archaeon
ATAGTGACTACTGTGAAGAACGGTGCGTATACTGGCTGGCCGAAGGTGAGGGCATCCAGCCCCTCGGGACCTTTAGCTGGTATCGCTACCTTCTCCAAGAGATGCACCTCCTACGAAAGCCCCATTGCTCGCGCACGTAGCCAATCCATGCACTTTAGCTTCGAGCCAGAAATCGAGGAGCTTGTCTAGAGATATTAAATCTAGATCCCCCTCCTGAGTGAAGGGTGTGACATGAGGAGGTATTATACCGTGGAACTTCATAAAGAAACTTTTCCCCTTGGAAAAATAAAAAGTTGAGCTTCAGAGTGAGGACTTAATATTATCTATAATACTCTTGATCTCTTTAGGGATGTAGAACCTCCATAGAAACCTGCAAGCAAACCTCTTCAGGGGAGAGAGCTTGATCCTACCTCCGCATGCGTATGGATGACCTCCTCCACCGTAACTCTCACATACAGCTCCGAGATCTATTTCCTTCATCCTCCCAGCGTAAAGGGAGAACCTCTTACAATTGAAAACGAAGCAAAAATCAGCTCCTAGATCCTCACTAGCTTTCCTAGCTATGAGGGAGCCTGGACCTCCAGCTCTAATATCTATAATGCAGAACCTCCTTCCCTCATGAGTCACCTCCACCCTGACCCTCTTCAATGCCTCCCTGACCTGAGACTCCAAATTTAGGAGCTTCCTCCTGCCGAATTCCTCTAACTCATCATCTATTAATGATCCTTCCACTAACCTCCTGATGAGCTTGACTTTCATTCTCTCGCTCATCGAGATCGCGTTATATAGCCTGGATATCTCTAACGCATACTTGCCCGTATCAGCATCATCAGCTATCTCAACTAGCTCCCTCTCGAAATCATCACCACCCAACCACTCCAGGACGAGCCTCGCATTGCTCTGAGATGGCTTGAGCCTCAGCTCTATGAGTTCCGATAGCCTAGAGGAGCTCTCATCATCCCATCTGTGGTGATCGCACCAGTAGATCTTGCACCCAGATCCTGCTAGTCTCCTGAGCTCAGCCTCAACTCTCTCCAACTTCGATCTATTGAGTCCTATATCAAGTATTAGGAGTTCATCAACTCCATTGGCCTTTGAGAGAGCTTTATCTATAGAACTAGGCCCGGAAAATTTCAATTCAGATTCTCCAAGTCTCCTGATCGCTATAACTGCGCTCAGGATCCCATCTACGTCTCCATGCGTTATTATCATACGCTTCATCTTATCCCTCTATCCAACTCACTTTCACTGAGCCCTCCAGTTCAGCTATTAAGCTCTCATCTACCTTGCTGGGCCCTTCGTAAAGAGTCGAAGCTGTGGCTGATGCTACGGAGAATCTAGCTATATCCTCAAGCCCTAGACCCCTGAGTAAAGCTATGCCCAGAGCTGCGGAGAATACATCTCCAGCCCCCACATCATCCCTGGCCTCAACTTCAGGGGCTTCAGCATATAGAATAGCGTCTGAGAAGCTGAATAGAGCTCCATCCCTCCCCAATGTTATAGCCACTATCGGGAAATGCCTGGATAAATCCTTCAAAGCTTCTCTCACACCCTTCCCAGTTGCAGCAGTAGCTTCGAGATCGTTCAAATGAACTACAACTTCTAAATCAAGAAATTCATCTAAAGATCCCCTGGAAAGCCTTATTCCATCATCAAACACTCTCAATATCCCCTGCAGGTCTAGCAAAACTATCTTGGAGATCTTAATAGATTCAAAAGCTACCTCCCTACCTATCTCATTGGCCACAGGGCCTAAATGTATTATATCAGCATCTAAAGAGCTTAGATCATCGACTGAAATATCATCGCAACGGGAGGAGAGGGAGAGGGGATATGAGCCCCTGCTTATCGAGAACCTGGTGGTCCTCTCGCAGGACCTCTTGACTCTCGAGGTATCTATACCCTCCTCCTCCAGCTTATCCAGGAACTCCTCAGGGAAGTCCCTCCCAACCCTGGATACTACGGAAGCCCTCATCCCAAGCCCAGCAGCGAATAGGGATCCATAGACTACGCTACCGCCGATCCTGACTCCATCAATCTCATCTATCGTCATATGGCCTACAGCGACGTAACTCATTCTACTACCCTCTTCTCAATCAGTTCTGAGTACCACTTGGGGAATGAGGCGTCCTTGACCATCCTAGATATCGTATAAGGCTTTATATCGAGAACGGGGGTCCCGTCATATGCATCCATATTGGAGACGTATATCCTTTCATCAGAAATATCTTTAACTCTCACTAAGTGGAGCCCTATGGGGTTAGGCCTGTGAGGGGAGTCCGTCGCGAAGACCCCCACTTCAGGAGCCTCGAGCCCCAGCCTCAGGAACCTCTTAGGCCTGACTATGAGAGTGGCTCTGCTCTCCTCAGGGACCTCGTGTAAGTACGATATGACGAATATATGTGAGAAACCGCTCAAACCGATTAGGCCATCCCTATACTCCTCCAAAATCTCTATGTACCCTTCGACACCATGGAAGCTCTCCTTGACTTCCTCCCTCGATGCTCCTGTCCTGAAGAAGCCTATGGGTTTGAAGCATATCATAGTCGGGGAGGGAAGGGGAGGCTAAAAAACGTTCAGATATGCTCGCTCGCCCAAACATGGTAAATAATTGAATCGGAGCTCAATTTCTGAAAGTATTTTTCACGGATATGGGTATTAAAAAGTATTCATTGCAATGGCTCCGGGATTGGAGCGGCAGTCTGAGCGAGCTCGAGTTTTATTTATTGACAGATACGCTGCAGGGGATCTGATGAAAGGGAGAGCCATCGAGGTCTTCGGACAGGATAGCATGATGATGGTGATAGCTGGCAACATATCAGCTGTGCTGATGGGTGCGATCATCTGGATAGTGCTCGCAGGAGTTCTCTCTGTGAGCGATTACGGTAGAGCCAATTACATACTCTCCTTAGGGGCCTTCCTCTCCACCTTCACGCTGCTCGGGCTCAACGTAACTCTAAGGACTTATCTCCCAAGGGGAAAGGATGAGATACTCCCTCCATCGATACTGCTCACCTCCATATCCTCAATAATACTAGGAATGCCTTTCGTGAACTTGCATCCATCGATACCCCTCATAGTATTCAGCAACTCCGTCTTCATCTTACTCACATCCGAGAGGCTCGGCCATCTCAAATACAGGGACTTCTTCATACTCCAGACAGTCACCAGAGTGCTCCAAATTATTCTGATAATGTTGGTAGTCCCGATATCTGGCCTGAATGGAGCTATTTACTCTATAACACTCCCGTTCACCCTATTCTCAATTCCCATGCTCCTCAAAGCTAGAAGAGGATTTAGGGGTATTAAAGAGCTCCTTAGATACCTCCGCTTCTCTATTCTCTCCTACTTGAGTGGGATAGTGGGCGCTTTGGGCACTAGGTTCGATAAAGTGCTCATAGGTTCCCTCTATGGGGAGAGGATCCTGGGGCACTATCAACTCGCTTTTCAGTTCTACTCAGCTATGCAAGCAGTTCCCACGGCGCTAGGCAGCTATATACTTCCGATGAGATCATCCGGTAGATCCACGAAGGCTCAGGAGATAATGGGGTTCTCGCTCTCAGTCCTCACATCGATAGCTGGCTACTTCTTGATACCGATTTTCGTGAGGATAATATTCCCGAACTTCTATCCCGAGTCCGCTTTAGCTGGGAGGATCATCTCCCTAGCTATAATATTCGATTCCCTCTACTCCATATACTCATCCAGGAGGTTGAGCGAGGAGGATCCTAAAACTGTGTTAGTAGCGAGTATCGCATCCATCCCGATCCTCTTCTCATCGATATATTTCCTAGGATCATCCTCAGGGATAGAGGGTCTCGCGATCTCCATCCTAATTTACAGGATCTCAGCGCTCTCCTTCATAATTCTAGCGAGGTGGATCAGCTAGGCTGTGGCTCCATTATCGCTCTAAAATTAAGTTAATCTATTTTTATAAGAAAGTAAAGTTTATTAGGTAGAGCTTCCCTCAATCTAGGGGGATATCATGAGTGCGACGGACTCAATCATAGCCGCTCTCAAGGATCTGAAGCTCGGATCGATATTATCGATACTCTCTGGCGTCTTAGGTATAATGTCCGTTCTTCCAATATTGCTTTCCCTCCCGAGGATGTTCATGAGGACAGAGACCCCGAGGGAAATGTGGAGGCAGATTATGCCCGGTATCGTCCCGGCGACCCTACTATTCGCTGCAGCCCTCGTAATAGGGATAATATCGCTTTACTTCTGGTTCAGGGCATCTAACAACTTCAAGAGATATGATGAGAGGCTGGGAATAGGTAAGATAGGGGCTATCCTCTCCATAATAGGGGTAAGCATAATCGTGATCTCATTACTCATCCTTCTCGCTACCCTACCTCAGATAGTATCGATGATTGGGATGCCAATGGATGCTGTTGGAGAGCAACTTGCGATGAGATTCCTCAGTCTGATCCCCGCGGTGATAGTGATGCTCTTAGGCGCCTTGATCTACTTGATAGGCTGGATCCTCTACGGTGTGATGGTGATGAGGTTAGGGGAGATCCAGGGATTGAATCCAGATTTCAAGTACGCGGGTATAATCATGATAGCTGGGAGCTTGCTCTCCTTCATAGGAAATCTGGCGATAGTAGGCCTTGTATTGGAGCTAGTTTCACTCATAATGATCTCAGTCTACTCCGATATGTCGATAAAATCGCTCACATCTCCTCAAGCTCAAGCCACCTCAACTAGTTAATTTTTTTACTTAGCACTAGAATATTTATAGATGCCAGAACTCGTGAGAGCTCACCTCAGGATATACGGGAGAGTTCAAGGTGTTTTCTTCAGATCAACTATGAGAGAAGTCGCTTTAGAGCTAGGAGTCAATGGATGGGTTAGGAACATGCCTGATGGGAGCGTGGAGGCTGTAGTCGAGGGGGAAAAGGAGAGGGTGGAGGAGTTGATAAAGTGGGCCCATCGAGGTCCCCCTCTCGCTAAAGTCGAGAGAGTCGAGGTCAGATGGGAGAGCTACAGAGGGGATTGGGAGGGGTTCAGTGTAGTAAGATAAATAAATGCGTACCTCAATCATGGGTGGTGAGGGGAATGACCGGAAGGGGTTTCTCTCTCCTCGGTCTGAGGCTCGATATGGTCTTCACGCTATCACTCATAATAGCGATATCTACCTTCGCCTTCACTCTAATCCTAGGCTCATCCATCGGTCTAATAGGCGGAGTACTAGCAGCATTGCTCTTCAATTTCTTCATGTGGATGATCTCTCCTTACTTACTGGTCTCTATGTACGGATTGAGGCAGCTGAGCAGAAAAGATATACCATGGCTCTACGATTCTCTGGAATATCTAGCTAAGAAGAGCGGGCTGAAATCAACTCCTAAGCTTTACATAGCTCCGATGGGGGTTCCAAATGCATTCGCATTCGGGAGCCCTGTATTCGGTTATGGGGTCGCTGTAACAGACGGCTTGCTCAGGAATCTGAGCGAGGATGAAGTCGAAGCTGTCATAGGGCATGAGCTAGGTCATATAAAGCACGGTGATATGCAAGTCATGATGATAGCTACAGCTCTGCCCTCGATATTCCTCCAGATAGGCAGGTGGGTCATGCTGAGCTCCATGTACTCCGGAGGGGGGAGGAATAGGGGCGCATCCTTCTTAATAGGCACAGTCCTCATGCTTATAGGGTGGCTCCTCTACCTATTAGCCCTGAGGTTGAGCAGGCTCAGGGAGTTCTACGCAGATGCCCACTCAGCTATGACCGTTGAGAGAGGGGCTGAGAAGCTTCAGAGCGCCTTAGTCAGGATAGTCAGGGCGACTGATCCTAGGAAGGGTGAGCAGTTGGTAGCAGCGAAGGCCCTAATGATAGCGGATCCGACTCAGAGAGTGAGCTATAGTGAGATAAGGGAGTACATGGAGAGGGAACCATCGTTCTTCGAGAAGATCATGAACTTATTCTCAACGCACCCCAGGATAGAGGAGAGGCTAAGGAGATTGGAAGCTCTGAAGTCCCTTTACAGCTAATTTTTCAAAAGGGATCCCGCTCCGATATGTTTAAAATTTAATAATTCTTTTTTATGGGGCTTTCGTAGGAGGTGCATCTCTTGGAGAAGGTAGCGATACCAGCTAAAGGTCCCGAGGGGCTGGATGCCCTCACCTTCGGCCAGCCAGTATACGCACCGTTCTTCACAGTAGTCACTATAGAGGGAGGGGAGGTGAAGGAAGTGGAAGTGATAAGGAATCCTGCATCAACCCTCTTACCTTACAGGGGCCCTAGCTTGGCTTCATGGCTCAAGCACATGGGTGTGAGTGTCGTAATAGCTATCTCATTCCCTGAGGACGTCATATACAGCTTGACCTCCTGGGGCATAAAGCCAGTATTCATAGTCGGTAAGAAAGTCAGGGAGCTGCTTGAAGCCTATCTCTCAGCCTTAAAATAAACATTTCAAGATTTTTGACCCTTAGATTTTCTCCTCTTCTCAGATGGCTTACTATACTTTAACAGAAGGGATACGACGCTATCTACACAGCCCTCATCATCGCAGAGCTTAGCTAACTCGAGGAATTCCCTGAAACCGAAATCTGAGAAGAGAGATGACTTTCCAGCTATATAATTAGCTAGTTTCTCGCTCTTACCACTCCTCTCCATGACTAACTTCGTCACGATCTTCCTCCTCAATTCTTCATCCTCTATGGGCGGGAGGTGAAGAGTTATGAAATATGAGATGAGGTCCCTCGGTATCCCTCTCTCGCTCGAGGAAGACGCAGTTATAGTTGATCTATGCTGTATCACATCACCTACTTTCCTCACGAAGACCTTGTTTGAGGAGATGAAATTTACTAGGGTCGATAGATCGACTGAAGACCTCATCTTATCTAAGTTAGGGATTATAAGTGGATTCGGCTTTACGCTCCATAGCACCTCATCTAAGGATGGATCAGCGCCCGGGACGTAGAAATAAGAGCCGGGTATTCTAGTCAGCTCCTCTATTATCAAGCTCTTCAGTGAGATCTTGGGCCCTAGGAGGAGGAAGTGAGCTGAGCCTCCGCTCTTCACGGATTTCAGAATCAAGTTAACGATGTTCCTGAAGTCAGAAATTAGATTGAAGAACTCCTCTGATTCCAATTCACCTTCAAGCTCTGGCAATTCTATCTTAGGCATTTCCTCAATGAGGCCCTTATCCTCAAGGACCCTCTTAACTAGCTCAGGTTTAACTAGCACGTAGCTGATTCCCTTGCTCCCTCCATGAGCTGCTTCTATGATGCCTAAGTTCACTAACTCCAGTATGTGGGAGAATGGGATGTTAGGTGAGAAGTCGGATGGGGAGAATGAGGGGTATATTAGAGTGGATCCGCACTGCCTGCACTTATACTGAAGCAAGGAGACCCTCTCTAAGTCCGAGGATCCGCACTTAGGGCACTTAAATACTCTCGAATGATAATCTTGTATGAGTTTCAACGTTTGGAGAAGCTTAAAATCCTTCTCCAAAGCCTTGCTTAATCTATCCAGCTCTTGCTCACTGTAAGGCATTGTTGAGTAATGTGAGGCGAACTTCTAGATAATCATTTCGGCCCCATGAAGCTCTTCCTGAGTACGAGGGGTGATTGCCTAAGCTCGATAGGGAACGCTTAAAATAATCTCGGGGTTTTCCTGGATCTTAAGGCTATACTAACATTATTCTGATCGGCTGGAGAGATCTTATCTACTGAATGGAGGTCCTAAATTATCATGATAGCGCTGCTTATCTCATGATCCGGAACTTCGCTGAATTCAATCTGCTGAGCTTTAAGCAGCGACCCCCTCATTCCCGGTATATGATATCAACGTAACTGAAGTTGACGGTATCTATTAATCCCCTATCCGTTATCCTCAGCTCTGGTAGGACATCTAGCGCTAGAAGGGAGATTGTCATGAAAGGAGATACCCAATTGCATCCTCTCTCCCTCCAGATATCATAAGTCCTCTCCAGCTCCTCAGCTACTCTCTCAGGTTCCTCCGTTGACATCAAACCAGCCAGGGGGAGCTTGACTAGGGAGATAACTCTCCCCTCATCTACCGTAACTATACCCCCTCCCACTTCAGCCAGCGTATTCGCAGCTATCACCATATCCTCATCCTTCAACCCTAAGACGAGCAAGTTATGGTTATCGTGAGCTACAGTTGAAGCCACTGCCCCTAGCTTGAAGCCGAACCCCTTTACGAACCCTAAACCCATGTTTCCAGATGCTTTATGCCTCTCCAAAACAGCCACTTTATATATACTCCTCTCAGCATCAGGGAGGACCTCCCAATCCCTCACATAGAGCTCCTCAATATTGCACTTAGTGAGGACGCTGCCCTCTATCGCCTCTATCACCCTGACCTTCACGCTCCCATCCTTGAGGGGTGCTCTTATCGAGAAATCGCTAGCTTCTACCTTTCTTCGCAATCTCACTGTCCTCAAGTACTTCTCATCATAGCTCGGTGCTCCTATCTCAGCTAATAATTTCCCTCCCTTCGCGATAATCTTGCCATCCGCTATTACTGTATCCACATCCACCTTAGCTAAGTCCCTCAGCAAGAGGATATCAGCATACCTGCTCGGGGCTACGCTCCCTATCTCCCTAGCTAACCCGTAATGCTCGGCTGGATTTATCGTAGCCATCTGTATAGCCCTAATTGGGTCTACTCCCTCCTCTATAGCTCTCCTCACTACATGATCCATATGACCCTGCTTTATTATTGAATCGACTTCCCTATCATCGGTAACTAGACAGGCATGCCTAGAATCGAGCTTAGCCTCAGTTATCGCTTTTATAGTCTCCTTGACATCGAGCCAAGCGGAGCCCTCCCTCATGTACGCGTACATCCCGAGCCTGAGCCTCTCGATAGCATCTATTTTGCGAGTCATCTCGTGAGACGATGATATGCCTGAAGCTGAGTAAGCTGCGAGCTCCATCCCGAGGAGTCCAGCATCGTGACCCTCAACTACCTTACCAATCCTATGGGCCGCATTTATCTTACCCATGACCTCGGGATCCGTAGCTAGGACTCCTGGATAATTCATCATCTCCCCTAGGGCTATTACTTCCTCCCATCTCAGCATCTCCTCGACTTCCTTAACTCCTAAGTGAGCTCCCGATGTCTCGAACATGGGATTAGCTGGTACGCATGACGGGGCTGTGACGAATACCTTCAATGGGAGCCCCTTGGACTCCTCTATCATTAGCTTAACCCCATCCAATCCCAAGACGTTAGCTATCTCATGGGGATCTATGAAGACAGTGGTAGTCCCTCTGGGGAGCACTACTTTAGCGAAGTTAGTCAAATTGAGCATACTGCTCTCAACGTGTACATGAGCATCTAAGAATCCGGGAACTAAGTACATTCCCCTAGCGTCAATTACCTCAGTATCCGGGCCTATCGTATGGGAAACCTGACCTATAGTAGCGACTCTATCCCCCTTTATGGCCACACCGAAATTCTCGAGGATCTCGCCTGAGTTGACGTTGACAAATGTAGAGTTCAATATCACTAGATCCGCTTTCTCCTTACCTAAAGCCACTCTGACGAGGGTATCGGAAACTTCCCATATATTGCTCCTCATGGGGGGTCAGCTCTACTCACTCCACTCGATAAAAATCTTTTTGGCTCAGCGGGGTATGGGAGCTAAGCGGACTGGGGTTAAATCAGTAAGGAGGACCTTCAGCTAATACTCCGTTTTTCAAGTCTGAGGAAAATCCTTTTTAAGAAGACTCTTAATCCCCTGATGACTAACGTGATTCGGGAAGTCCCGGCTAAAAGGCAGGTAGATATATTAGCCCTAAAGATGACCCTTAAGATGAGTGATAAGCTCAACTAACGGTTAAAGACTTCCCGATCATTGAGAGCGTCGATCAGACTGTTGTACATCCTCTCAATCTCCCTCTCCGGATCCTCAATACCGATGAATTTAGCGATGGAGAGATCGAGCTCGTACCTGTAGTCCTCGCCCAACTGAGCGTAGAGGGGAGGGAGATGCATATCCATCATCTCACTTATGCTCTCACTTATCTCATCAGTTCCCTTACTGGGGTTTATCACGGGGAGCTCGAGGTAATCATTCTCCAGGAACCTCGTCCATGTATCGGATATCCTCCTGCCCAACAGGAAGAGAGCTGAGATGAAGAATGTGCTGTTGAGCCAACCCACGAGGGGCTTAGCTGAAGCCTCATCCTTTATTATGTAAAAGTTTTTAGATGCTACGACTTTTTCATTAACATAATTTGCAAATACTCCCCTTCTTCTGAAAAGCAAATCCACTTTATCTGGTATGAAGACGAGCCCGAAGGGGTCCTTCCTCCTCACTTGCTCGTGGACGTGGCTATACCAATACCTTCCATGAGCTTCGATAGCGGGCCTCGCAGCCCCTGACTCAATTCCCCACTCTATGTAGGTACGCAGATCCTCAGGGAGCTCGCTCATATCTTTGGGCGGTATTGAGAGCATGAAAGTATCCACATCAACCCTTACTTTATCATTGTAGAGGCTCGGCTTCCTCAAAGCCTTTATGAGGAATCTCCTATCAATAGCCAGCTCAATCCCATTTTCTATAATTAGGTGATCTTCTCCCTCACTGGAGATCCTCCAGAACTTATTGGGGATGAAGAAGAAGTTGGGCCCGTACATCTCGATCCCCCTTATCATATTCTTCCCCAGGACTTCCCTCCAGTAGCAGAGGGTCCCCTTCCTCAAACCTAGCTCGAATACCCTGACCAAGATATCCCCCAATCCCTTCTCGAATAGAGCCAGCCAGTTGATATCTAAGAACTTGGGGAGGGAGCGTAAATCCAAGCTAGGATCAACTATCCTGACATCCAAATTATTCAGATCTATGAACGCATTTCTCCTATCTGAACCCTTGGATGCAACTATAATGACCTCCTTGAAGCCGCTGCCCTCAGAGAAAGATGCTCTAGATCTCGATTCTATTATTGCATGTAAGCAATACTCATCCCTCAAGAAGGACCTGTATCCCCTCCCGTATATAGTGTAGAATGTCGAGGCCGGAAGGACGGAGATCAGCAAGCCCCCATTCCTCAGGGCTTGATCGCATAGGAACATTGATAGGACGTGAAGACCTATCTCCCCTCTAATGTACTTCCCATAACCTAAACCTCTCATCAGGGAGATGAGGGACTCCCTGTAATCTCTCTCTAAATACTTCCATCGGGTGAAGGGGGGATTTGTTAATATTATATCAGCCTTGAGCCCTCGAGAAGGAATTTCTTTGAAGGAGTCCCCGACGATTACATTTATCGCCTCCCTTCTCCCCTCCATAGATTGGAGGAGTGAGGCGTAAGCGAGTAAGGCTGGTAGAGGTAGGGGCTCGATCCCCCATACCTTAAGAACCCTCTCAGCTCCTATCTCACTAATAGCAGTTGTTAGCGTGATTCCACTGCCGAGAAAGGGATCAGCGATCACTAACTCACCCTTATCATAAAAATCCTTGACGATAGATGCCATTAGTTCAGCTCCTTGACGCGTAGTATAGTAAGTTGAGAACCTCCTCCTCTCATCCCTTGGGATTATCCTCTGAACTTTCTCCTGGTAATCCCTCGCTGAGAGCTTTATTTTCTCAGCCTCCGATAAAATTAGCTTCATTTCATCTGGCTCTAATTTACTCACGGGCAATATCGGGGAGACCCAATCGGATAGTGCATCGAGATCGCCAGCGTACTCAAATATAACTCTCAAACTGAAAGAGAGTATACGGAAACTCTCAACATTCACATCTATTCCTAGCTTCTCCATTATACTCCTTATCCTCATCTCCATAGCCCTTATCGAATCCTCGAGGATCTCTCAATCCGTGAAGATTAATTTAACTTTAAGCCCCCTCTTGGAGAAGCTCTCCACATTGAAACCGTTCATCTTGAGTAAAATTAGGAGATCCTCGAGCCTAACTCCCTCCTTAATCCTCATCTTGACCTCCACGCAACTTACCCTCTCCCCTTCTGCAGTAACAGCATCCGATATCATTAGTCCCTCGAGCGTCCCGAACCTCCTGAGGATATCCATTAACTTTCTGGTCGACATCATGAACTTGAGATGGACAGCCTAAAAATATGGTGTGCCCATAAGTACTCCAAGCTTAATACGGCATTCATAAGAAACCTTTTTATGGTGAATAGCCGATCTAGGAGCGATTTTGGTGGTCAGTGATGGGCATGGAGGAGGGCCCGAGCTGGCTCATCTGGATGATAACGGCATCATGCAATCTGAATTGCCCCTACTGTTACTCCACCCATTACCTGAAGGAGAGGCCGTTGGGGAAGGAGGAGGTCTTGGAGCTGCTCAGGGAAGCGGCATCTAACGGCATCAATTACATCAACTACACTGGAGGCGATCCCTTGATTAGGAGGGATATCTCAGAGATATTAGAGTGGACAGTTGACCTAGGAATTGATGCCTCAATATTCACGAATCTCACCCTCTTGAACCGAGATATCGCTTCCAAAATCTCTAGATTTGATATTGAAGTCATGACGAGTCTGGACGGCCCGCGTGAGATATACGAGAGAGTGAAGGGCCGAGGGACTTGGGAGAAGTTCTTGAGGGGGATAGAGGAGCTCAAGAGGATGAATATACCGTTTCACGTGAATATAACAATATCTAAAATGAATTATGGGAGGGTGGGGGATGCTATAATTCTAGCTGATGATTTAGGAGCTGATAGTATCTCAATAATACCATCGATGGCATTCGGTAGGGCATTGGAGACCAAAAGCTTCATAGGAAGGGAGGAGTTCCTCAGGAGCCTCATTCAAGCTGATAGAGTGGCTGAGGAGATAGGGATAAAGATCAGTGTCTGGTGCGCTCCATTCTTAGGGGCCCTTAGGGGATTGAGGAACCTCCGCTATAGAGATTGCAGGGAGTTCAGGGAGCTGGATATATCGCCGGGAGGCAAGGTCTTGATGTGCGATATCATGGGCATAGAAGTAGCTGATCTAATGAAGGATGGGATAAAGGGAGCTTGGAGGAAGCTAAACGAGAATGAGCTTTACCTAAAGGTGAAGGAGCTGCCAGTAGAGTGCTTAGGTTGTGGAGCTTGTAGTGGAGGGTGTTACGCTAGGGCTTTCAACTACTGGGGGAGGCTCCCCTCAATAGACCCTCTATGCTCTATCGTTAAGCTTCCTCAGACTTAGCTTCCTCAACCTCAACTACTTTCAGCTGCTCCTTATACATCTCGATTATCTCCTCCTCAGTCGTCGCGTCCTGAGGCCCCTTATCATCCCTCCAACCCATGAACCTCGGGAACCTTATCGCGAGGCCAGCGTTCTTCCTCACTTTATCCCATCCGCAAGTATGGGTGGGGCTCAGGGTTATCTCATCCCCCAGGACTTGAGCTACCTTAACTGGGACGAAGTGAACATCAGCCTCTATATTAGATATGACGCTCGGATGCTTGTGATCTATCTTGTAATCCTCTAGTAGTTTAGGAAGTCTCGCTAACTCCTCATCAGTGAAACCGGATCCCATCTTGCATACTGTCTTGAAGGCGTCCTCCTCAGGGGAGTAAGCCGCCATTAGAAGAGCTCCATAAGTTCCAGCCCTCTTACCTTTCCCCCAGAAAGCTCCTACAACTACTAGATCGACCGGTTCTATCATCTTGCTTATGTAACTCCTCTTCAACTTTATCCAAGACCATCCCCTCACTCCAGCTTGATATATGGATCTCGGGTCCTTCACCACTAAGCCCTCCGTCCCCATCTCAACGGCATGCTCGAAGAACCTCTCAAGCTCCTCAAAGTTTCCATCTATCTCCTCATATTGGACTAACTTAACTCCCTCATTCTCCCTCAATATCTCCTTCAATATCTTCCTCCTATCATCTAATCGCTCATCTAAGAGCTCCCTGCCATCTAAATAGAGTAAGTCGAATGCGTAAGTCACAGTGGGATAAGTCCTCATAGCTTCCTCAACCCCGTACTTCCTCCTCCTGTGCATCAACTCTTGGAAGGGGAGTATCTCACCGGTATCAGGGTTTATAGCAACAGTCTCACAATCTAGAACCACTTCATGTCCTTCAACGGCCTTAGAGACGTGCTCCCTCACATCAGGATAGGGTTCTGTTATGTCCTCCAGCCTCCTGGAGAATATCCTCACCTTCCCATCCTTCCAAACGTGAATCTGCATCCTCTCCCCATCATACTTGAACTCCGCGAATATCCTGGGGCCTATCTTCTCCATTATCTCCTCAGCGGACCTCAACCTCTGAGCGAGCATGGGCCTGACTGGGATCCCTAAAGTTATAGTTATCTCATCTAAACCCTCAATCCCCTTCTCCGCAACTACTTTAGCTATCTTCCCTATATCCGGGTATATATTGTACTTCCTCTCTAGTTTATCTCTGTAAGCCCTCCCCTTGAGGAAAGCCTCGGATAAAGCATCCAAGACAGTCATATCCCTCACTCCAAGCCTCAGCTTCTCAGTGACTATCCTAGCTATGTATCTAGCTTCCAAGGGCTTAGCATCGCTCAAAATACCGGCTATTAACCTCACCTTCAGGTCCTGAGCCCCTTCCCCAGTAGCTCTCGCCACTCTGGTGAGAGTATCGAAGACCCTCTCCACAGTTAGATCCTCAGTGAAGAATGATTGAGCTGCTTTCCTACTTACGGCCCACTCAGCTAGCTTCCCTATGTCCCCTAACTTAGGATATTCCTCCTCCAGTCTCTCCTGAGGGATGCCCGTGGCTAAGGATAGGGCCCTCAGGAAGAGCTTCTCCCCGACCCCGAGCTCGATGCCCTCGAAGGATGCAGCTATATTCCCCAAGGTTAGGTAAACTATCTTATCTAATATCTCGGGGGGAGTGTTGAGAAAAAGGTTCTTCAGGTAATCTATCATCTCCAATCTTCCTGTAGTTGCCTCTATCTTCTCATATATTTTCGCCACATCTATGAAGTTCATTCAACCCTCACCCTCTTGAAAGTTATCTCTTTGGGCGGGGCCCATATGTAGAGGATCCCATTGATGAACCTCGCCTCCACCCTCTCGGGATCTATCTGTATTGGCGTCCTTATCAGCTTCTTGTACCTTACTCTCGCCCCGCCTACGTGGGAGAGGGCTTCCACGTATACAGCTTCCTCACTCGCGTTGAGCACGAGATCCTCCTTCCTAACGCCGGGGAGGTCGACAGTTATGACTACACCATCCTTAGTGAGCCTCACATCATAGAGGGGCTCCTCAACATCCCTAACGGCGAAGTAACCCCACCTTATCTCCCTATAGAACCAACCCATCTTATCACCCCCTAACCTATGTAAGCAGTCGTAGGCGCTTCTCTAGCAGTTTGAAGAGTCTTAGCCATCAACTCCTTCATCTTTAGCCTTATCGTCTCAGATTCAGCCTCCAGCTGAGCTATATCTATGCTGATCCCTAAAGCAGGCTCTATAGCTTTTAGGAGCTCAGCAGCAGCTCCAGGATCTGGATAGACATCGAAGCTCTGCACCATGACTGCAGCAGCCGGTATCCCCCTCCTTATAGCCTCCCTGAGGAAGTAAGCAGCGTAACCTGATAAGTAGCCGCCTTTCATGAGCTCCCCGCCTATGTTGTTAGCGGTCGCTTTAGCCTCCTCACTACTGAATACTATCATGACTTGCGGCCTCTCAACGTTCATCCTATTCTCATCCGGTATCCCCCCTATCACCATGACTAGCCTCGGCCTCTTCTTAGCTACCCAATCTAGCACAGCTTCAGTCATCCTGAGGAGGGGTTCCACGGGCAGGGGAACTTCTACCTTGATTATGTAGAGGCCTCTCCCACTGTATATCTTTATCGTATGAGATGCTACTCCCTCCCTAACCTCTACGACCGGCGGGAATATCGGAGAATCTATCTTCCCGACTTCCTCGAGGCCAGCTGTCCTTATTATGTGATCAGCTGATATAGTTCCCACTAAACCGGCTCCGGGGACTGATAGTATGAGTATGGGGTTCCTAACTTCAGGAGCGCTCTCTATTATATCAACGCTCATAAGCATCTAATGGTATTGAGTTACGAGGCTTTAACCTTAACCATCAGAACATTTCCAAATCGAGCTCGAAGGGAGGATCCCTCAAGATGAATTCATCGATTTTATCTACGAATTCCCTCCTCTTCCTCCTATGATCCTCAATTAGATTTATCAGAATCTCCTTAGCTCTCCTCTTAGCTTCCTCACATCCACGCGTTTTGTCCTCCGTATAGGAGGCTAAGGCATCATCGTAACCTTGAGTATCGAAGGCCCTCAAGTAATGGAGCGATGGTGGGAGCTCGCGGCATGAAGATCTATCTATCTTCTCTGATATTGAATCTGGTGTATCAGAGAGGAATATGGCTGAACTCGGATCACTAGTTCCCATCTTTGGCTCGCCATTTATCCCCGGGAGGAAAATTGAGTGTATTAACGCGGGCTCCTCAAGACCCAGCCTCCTAGCCGCTATTAAGGAGGGCATCATCAGGGGGTGCTGATCCACAGCCATCGGGACGATGCACTTATACTTCCCCTTGAAGAGCTGAAACATCAGAGCTGGTAGGGACTGAATTAATGAGTAATACAGTATAGCTGGATTGGATGTATCATCTAGCTTCGTGAAGCTCTTCAGTTCAGCTATCCTGAGCTTCTTAGCTATTATCAAGCTCACAGGGTAGAGCCAATTTGACTCGCTGTCCCATATTATCCGAACTTCCCCATCGAAGAAGGCCAGTACATCAACTATATTTTCCCTAGCCCATCTCCTAGCTTCCCTGAAGCTGAGATCTGGCCTCAGGGAGTACTTCTCATCATCGGATACTTGGAAGTATAAGGGGGAGTTTAGCTTCCCCTGGATGAATTTGGCGAGCATAAGAGGAACTAGATTTCCTATATGAATAGGTCCTGAAGCTCCTCTCCCAGTGAATATGTAAGATTGATCCCCTCCCTTTACCCAGAGGAGGAAGCTCTCCAAGTTCTTGTGGGCGAAGAACACATCCCTAGCTATGAGGTGATGATCCCCCAGGACTCTTCTCATCAAGATCTTGAGGCTAGAATCTATCCTATCTATACCGAAATCGCATAAGAGCCTCTCATAATCTATCCTATCCCCCCTGACTTCCCAGGGCGTCACTTTGAAGCTCGGGAGCATCTCAATCACCTATGAGCTTCATCAACTTCCTGAAGGAGAAGCAATCTCCGGCTGGATGGAACCTGACGGTCTTAATTCTAGGGAACTTCGACCTCACTTTCTCGAGCATGTAGTCCCTATCGTCCACGTAGAGTACTTCCTCCTCCTCAACCCCTAAGCTACTCAGGATCCTCTCCATCATGAGCTGCTTCTCCGGATGGGGCTCTATCACCAAAAGATCGAAGTAGCGATCTAATTCGAAAGCTTTGAGGACCTCTAGGGCCTTATCGAAGTGGTTCCAACTGCATGTTGAGAGCTTAATGCCTTTACTCTTAGCGAAAGAGAGGAACTCCCTCGCATCATCCCTAAGCGTTACTATCTCACCCCACTTGTCCTCTATCATCCTCTCGCTCACCCTCTTGAACGGAGGGGTTAGATCGCTCACATTGTGATGATCCCAGAGGACCTTATCCAGATCTAGTACTATGGCCTTAAGCTTCAATTATCCCTCCCCTCTCCCTCAACTTATCATATATGAATTGTAATGCTGCTCTGACGTTCCCCTCAGCCTCATCCTCATTGAGGGATGATGAAGTCACGTTTATCCTAAGGACGGGCTCCCTCACCTCATGGCCCGAGGGATGGCTCTTAATATAAACATCGTACTTCCTCATGGCTTCCTCTATTATAGGGGCTGCATCCGACTCTGGGACTCCTCTGACGATGAGATCGATGCTGCTATAATATAGCTTAGGGGCCCTGGACCTTATGATGTCCTCAACTCTCTCGAATATATCCATCATCTCGGAGGGCACTCCAGGTAGGACTAAGATCAAAGCTCTTTTCTCCTCCACTAAGATCCCCGGGGCCGTCCCGACAGCGTTATAAATAGCTTTAGAGCCTTCAGGCATCATAGCCATCTTCAACCTATGCTCAGTCATAGGGAGGTTCCTCTCAGCGTACTTCCTCTCAACTATCCTTAAAGCCTCCTCATTAATCACGTGCTTCCTTCCGAGAGCTTTAGAGAGGCACTCAGATGTCATATCATCGAAAGTAGGTCCCAAACCTCCCGTGGAGATTATTAGATCTGCTCCACTATCTATAGCGAGCCTGAAGGCCCAAGCTATATCTTCGCAATCGTCCCTCACAGTTATCGCGCATCTGACTAAGTAACCATCGATAGTGAGCTTCTTAGACAGCCAAGAGAGGTTGGAATTGACTATCCTCCCGTTCAGGAGCTCATTCCCTACAGAGATTATCCAAGCCTCTGGAAGCTTCATCCCTAAGCATCACCTCCAGCTTACTTATCCTAACTTTAGCCCTCCTCAGCATTTCGTTAGCTGTTCTCACTATTAAGCGGATCCCCTCCTCATCCACTATATCCTTATCCTCCAGCCTAAGGGGGATTTCCAGCCTCTCCGTCCCTCTAGCCTCTATAAACGGCTTCGATAAGTTCATTATGCAAGTTCTCTTGAACCCAGCTCTCCTCATGATCTTGAGGAGGAAGATGGAGGCCTCTAAACTGCAAGTGAAAGCGTGTATTATAGGTGGGAGGAGGGCTAGCCAGACGTTATAGCCCCTTATCTTACTTAAGATCTCATCAGGCTCCACTGGTGAATGCCACTTCCCCAAATTGATCATATCGAATTTCTCCCCTGGTACTCTAGCTTCATAGAGCTGTATCCTCCCTGAGCAACTGCTAGTAGTATAAGCGAATGGGAGGGAGTTTATCGCATCCAAGAGGCTTAAGATATCTGGATCAACCCTACCTTGAGCTATGTGGAGCTTCAGCCTCTCTAAAGCAGCTCTCTTCCTCTCCCTCCATCCCAATTAGAGACCCCTAGCCGCTAACTCTAGCGCCATCTTGAGTTGAGCTTCTACCGGCTTTGGGAGGCCCTCTATCTTAACTTCCATGAATCCCCTGACTAAGATGCTCCTCGCTTCCTCCTCACTGAAGCCCTTGGTCATCAAGTAGTAGAGCTGCTCCTCACTGAGCTTACCTACAGCTGCCTCATGAGAGAGCTGGACATCATCGACTTTAGCGTCTAAGGCTGGTAGCGTCAGTATCCTGGAGCTATCTGAGAGGAGTAGCCCATCGCACTCTATGTGCCCCCTAGCCCCTCTGCCCTCAGCTGATATTAGGGACCTCGTTATCACATCAGCTCTGTCCTTCGTTATCACCTTGGATATTATTTCAGCTGACGTATTCTCAGCTCTCAAGAAGACGCTCCCCCCTATATCGATCTTAGATTCCTTAGGAGCTACTATAACTGAGGAGAGGTAAGCTCTCGCTCCCTCACCGACTAAATAGACCTTAGGATCCGTCTGAAGGCTGGCTATGGGGCTCATGTTTATGTAATGGCTCACATATTCCCCTCCTCTCTCCACTATGACTCCAGTCCTTGGTCTGACGTGAGAGGTCGGGGCCCACTGATGTATCATGGTGAAAGTTAGCCTCCCCCCTTCCTTAACGTAGAACTCGGAAATTCCTGCGTGCAAGCCGGGAGCTTCGATGGAAGTCAAGCATCCAGTTATCACGTGGAGCTCCGCTCCCTCCTCAACTACAACTATGTTGTGAGGCGCTTGTATTGATCCGGGGGTGGAGAGGAGTAAGCATGAGAGGACAGGTCGCTCGACTTTCCTACCTCTCTCAGCTATGAATACGTAACCCTCATGCCCTCCGAATAACTCAGCCGCTGCTGTGTACTTATCAGTATCTATCTTAACCGCATTCCAGAAGTAATCTCGGACGAGATCCTCCTCCAGAGCTTGCGAGAGGGTCAATACCTTGACTCCAGGTATCTCTGGCCTAACTTCCACAGGCTTATTATCTACTTGGATGTAAGAAGCTCTCTCAGGCTCTATTCCGAGGCTGGAGAGCGCTCCCAAGTCCACTGGGGGCTCAGCTTTGGGCTTGAGGAAGTCCTCTACCCTCAAGTCTATCCCGTAAGGGGAGGGTTTATTCAAAGCGTCCTCAGCTAATCTCCTCAACTCTAGCATCAAATCACCCTCAAGCACCTCAGACATTCAGAGAACCCGTACCTCTCTATGTCCTCTATAAGATCCACTGGATTCCCGAAGCACCTAACTTCCCCGTTCAGAATTATATAAGCTCTGTTAACGCTCCTCACGTACTTAAGTATCTTCCCCATGTGCGTTACTATTATAGCTGATCTCTTCTCCCTCGCCTTACTATCTGAAGCCCCTACTATCTCATTTAAGACCTTCCCAATTATGGGAAGACTCTCCAAGTCAACTCCAGAGTCAGGCTCATCCAAAAGAGCTAATTTAGGGTTCTGAGCGGCGAGAAGCAGGAGCTCAACTTTCTTCATCTCCCCTCCACTGAAGCCCCTGTGCAGCTCCCTATCCAATAGCCCCTCTATCCTCAGCTCCCCAGAGATCCTCCTTAGAATATCTTGGTCCGTCCCATAGATCTTAGAGAGCTTTTTTATGAGGTCCCTGAGCTTGACTCCCTTCAGAGCTGGAGGGATCTGCATCATGAACCCTATCCCGAGCTTAGCCCTCTCGCTAGCGCTCATCCTAGTTATATCGAGGCCATTGAAGATTATCCTGCCGGATACCTCATATCCGGGCCTCCCCATTATAGCGTGCAGTAGGGTAGACTTCCCTGAACCGTTTGGCCCGAGCAAGGCGATTATCTCCCCTTCACCAACTTCTAAGTTGACTTCCCTCAGTATCTCCCTCTCCTTCACCCTCACGCTCAATCCTTCGACTCTCAGCATGACCATCTAAATTACCAGTGTTATAAAAGATTTAAACCTTGCAATTCGAATCATCTAGGTGATGACTTGAAGGTATGCAGCGTTGAGGAGATAAGGGAGCTGGATAACATAGCTTCAGAGAAATACGGGATAGATCAGGATATATTGATGGAAAACGCGGGCCTAGCGCTAACTTACCTGATAGAGAGGGAGTTCGGAGTTGAGGGGAGGAAGTTCGCTGTGTTCGCTGGCCCTGGCAATAACGGTGGTGATGCGTTCGTGGTGGCGAGGCAGCTCCACTCTAGAGGAGGGCTAGTCAAAGTCCTCCTCCTCTCCGATCCGAGTAAGTACAAGGGACCGGCTTTGAACAACTACAAGAGGATAGAGGGGCTCCTGGAGATTATTAGAGCTGAAGTAGATGATATTAAGGGAGCAGTAGATTGGGCTGATGCGATAGTAGATGGTATATTCGGAACTGGCCTCTCTAAAGAGGTTGAGGGAATATTCAAGGAAGCTATAGAGTCGATGAACTCATCCGGGAAGCCCATCTTCTCCATAGATATACCATCAGGCATAAACGGTGATGACGCTATGCCAAGAGGAGTAGCCGTTAAGGCCACCTACACTGTTACATTCGGCCTCCCTAAGTACGGAAATGTGCTTTACCCAGGTTTCAGTTACTGCGGGAAGCTATTAGTGAGCCCCATATCTTACCCACCCGAGGAATGCTCTAAGATAAAAGTGGAGCTCAACGACCCTCTGGAGCTACCCGAGAGATTGAGATGGGGGCATAAGGGTAGCTTCGGTAAGTTCCTAGCTGTATCAGGATCTAGGAATTATTACGGAGCCCCTTATTTCACAGCTCTCTCCTTCCTTAAGGCTGGAGGTGGGTACTCTAGATTAGCAGCACCCAAATCGATAATACCTTTCATAGCTTCTAAAGCGAGTGAAGTAGTTTACATACCTCTTGAGGAGAATGATCAGGGCTCTATATCCTCTAAGAGCTTTGATTTAATAGTTAGGATAGCGGAGGAGCAGGATATAGTTGCGTTAGGCCCTGGTGTCTCGACGAATGAGGAGACTCAAGAGTTAATTTTGAAGTTAATAGAGGCTATAGATAAGCCCATAATAGTGGATGGGGATGGATTGACTGCTCTATCTAAGGACTTAGAGGTATTGAGGGGTAGAGAGGAGACGATATTGACTCCCCACTTAGGGGAGATGTCCAAGCTCACCCGCATCCCAATAGCTGAGATAGAGAGGAGGAAGATAGAGGTAGCTAGGAGCTTCGCCTCAGAGAACAATTGCTACTTAGTGTTGAAGGGGGCTCACAGCGTAATAGCTTTCCCTGATGGTAGGTGCTTCATAAACATGACTGGAAACCCTGGGATGGCTACAGCTGGCTCAGGAGATGTCCTAACTGGGACTATAGCTGCTATGAGGGGGATAGGTTTGAGCTTGGGGGATTCAGTGAGGATGGGCGTGTTCGTCCATGGGCTCGCTGGGGACATAGCGGCTGAGGAGAAGGGGGAAGATGGTATAACGGCTAGCGATATATTGGAGAAGCTCCCTCTAGCTATGAAGCTCTTAAGGAGCGATCCAGAGGTATTGAGGAGGAGATATTCCCTAGAGGTCATTTAGATCTCCTCAGACTCTTGATTATTTCTTCGAACCTCTTCCTATCCTCCTCCGTAGCCCTAAGGTACTGCTCTAATGCCCTCCCTATATCGTCCTCATTTCATCCTTATGTAACCTCCTGAGACCGTGTGAGCTACCCACCCCTGAAGGGTATGGGCTTCCAGCGTTTAGAGTGGGCTTTGCGCCTACCTCCTCATCTGCTGGTTCGAGGGGCTCACATCTCCTCCATCCCATAGAGCTCGTTACCCTATGGGCTATTCTCATTTATCCACCTCAGCCGATGCTTCATAGGTCATTGGAACATCCTCAAACTACTTGGGCTCTCTAATTTTTTAAATTTTCGCATTCATCTCACTCGAATGGTGTGGGTTTTCTGGCGAAAACTTTGATAATTATTTGAATGGGAGATCCACTTACTAGTATCTAATCCCCTGTTGAAATCATCGAAGAAGTAGAAAGTAGCATCACCGTCGCTCTCACTTGCAGCAGTAGGATTCCCGTAATACGTGTATAGTCGAGCCCGAAGGAGCTATTGAAAGAGAGCATCAAACTCACGGCGACCTCTTCCCACTCACCTCCTCTATCTCAATCCTTATGACCTCCACTTTATCTAACTCCTCATCTGGGACATCAAAATCCTCATCAGAGTACCTCTTGATTATGCAATTCAATGCTTTTCTCTTCTCCTCTCTATCCTCAACGAAACTAGCTCTACCAACGCCTATCACACTCTTGTAAGCTAGAGTCCACTCGCAAGGGCTTCCAGACCTTATGAGGCTAATATCGACCTCAGTCTCAAAGCAAACGAGGTTGTTCCTCCTCAGTATATCTATCTTCCTCCCCTCCCTCGCGGAATGTATGTAGATGAACCCATCGGAGTAGCAGAAGATGACGGGAACGCAGTAAGGCATTCCTCCATCGCACATAGCTATCCTGCAGATCTTAGCCCTCCTCAGGACTTCCTCTATTCCATCCTTCATCTCCTTATCGATACGCCTCATGACGTTGAGGCGGTGAGAGCTCATATAAAGTTTATCTGGAGCGAGATTTCTCCTAAAAGATCGCGATTTTAACATGATAACTATATTTTGAAGTCCCGATAACTCACTATATCGATCCCATACTTCCTCTTCAGCTCCTCCCTCACGGATAAAATCGAGGAATCCTCCGTAATCAGGACCTCCTTCCTCTCTATAGCTGTAGCAACTATTATGCGATTTATGTAGTCTCTCAAGCCGCGCAACTCATATGCTCTCCTCACTATACTCTCCTCATAAAATGGTACCACATCGAAAGACCTCATTATTATATCGGTAGCCTCCGTTACGTATCCCGGGGGTATATTCAAGCTGAATGCTTTCGCTTGCATTTCAAATATTGATATGAGGCTCACCTTTAGATCTGAAAGATCTACATTCACCTTCCCATCTGCTACCGCTCTTAAAAAATCTGTTTTCACGCCTATCCGCGCGAGAGGGAGGAGGTAAATAGTATCTAAGATCATCTCCCCTCGAACCTCTTGCTGAGTTCAGCACGGAACTCCTCGAATTCCTCTTGGGAAATTTCTGCGATTTTCTCGGAGTAGATAAGCCTTATCAAGTCATTCCTAAATCTCTCCTTGAGCAATTCTCCTATAACCTTTGATATCGCCCTAGCGGTCCCATACCTCCTAATGCTCTCCTGCACTAACTTCTCATACACATCGTCCTCTAAGATCACAGTTGTACGCTTAGGCATATAATATATATGCCTATGCATATAAAAGCTTATCTGCCGAGTGATGCGTTAGAGCTACTGGTGGGATTCCTCGCGTGGGTAACGTCTCGAATCCACTCAGGATCATGACTGAGAAACCTCCAGAAAGTGCCTATCGTACAGGAGTCCCTATAAAAAGTGATTAGGGACTCCTCGAATAATCCATTACCGATTTCACAATTGAAAATATTAGATATTTCATTATCTCAAAAACTAAATTTCCATATAGTAATTATCGTGAATGACGAGAACTTTCCACAGCATATTTATAAGCTCGACCGATCGGTTGATTCATGATGAAGCACACGGGATACGAAGCTCTGATAGGTCTTTGGGGCCCCCTCGGGATAATAGCCTTCACTTTCCTGATAAGCTTAGTCCCCTTCGCCTCCCCATCTAACGCTGTGATGGCAGCTTTAATAGCTATGAGCTTCCCCAATATAGATAAGCTTTGGATAGGTGTATCCGTCGCTTTAGGAGCTACTCTAGCAAAACTAGTGCATTTCTCAGCATCTTACGGAGTGGGTAAGGTCATAGAGAGGAAGATGGGTGATGAGAGGCTCGGGAAGTATAGCAGGATCATGATGTACATAATGAACTTCGTGGCAGCAGCTACCCCACTCCCGGATGAGTGGATAGTCATACCCATGGGCTTGGGGAGGATGAGCCCCATCTGGTTCTTCTTATCTTACTTAGCGGGGAAGCTCGTGATAACTATACCCGCAGCTTACATAGGGAAGGGGCTAGCTCCCATAGTCGAGGGGATCTTCGGGGACAATACTTGGGTATTCTCCGCGGTGATCGGTGTAGTGATAGCTGTGATCTTCGTTTTCATAGACTTCAGGAAGCTCGGCGAGAGAATGGCTGGGGCCCTGAGGTTAAAGAGGGGGGAACCTCGAGGAGAAGCTTGAGCTCTAAGATTTCCATTCTACAAAATTTTAAATTTCTCAACATGAAGCCACAATAAAAGGAAATTTAATTAACTATCCCAGATATTTGCTTAGCCTTCCGGAGGATGCTTAGAGCTCTTATATAATGTTAGGGGCTAGGGGGAGGGAGCTGAGCACTAGAGATGAGAAGAGCATAACGATGTAGCTAAATGAGAATGATATCCCTATAGCTAGGAAAACGCAAGATATTAAAGCTGAGATCAAGACCTTCGAAAGCTCAGGACTTCCCAAGAACTTGAATTCCTAGATACTATCATGAAGGGAGGTCCTAAGTAAACAGCCCCGATGGAGAAGCTCATGAGGATCCCTATTAAAATAATAGAAGCTTCATTAACGTTCCCGAGCATATGTATGCCCCTGCCTGTAATATTATTAGGAGGGGGATGAGGGAGATCCTCACGAATCCCGCTAGGAGTTCAGATTCGTTCACTAGTTTAGCGACTCTCGAGCTCCAGGAGTAGTAGAAGGAGTTGAAGGCTGTCATGAACCTAGAGCCGGAGTAGGTTGAGAAGACTATCTCATCCCTGAACCTCCTCAGGAAGTTGACTTGTGGGGAGAGCTCTGAGCCATAAGCTGCTGTCGCTATCAAGCACCTAGATTCCTCAGTTATCTGAAGCTGAAAAGTCGATTGCCTCGTCAAGTTACCTGATGTCCCAGTCACAACCACAGTGAAGTTCCCTAGGGTTTCCCCAGTCTCACTCTCCCTTTGAAAGTTTGCTTTTGTCGTTATACAGGAATAATTCCATATCCTTACCCTTCGAACTTTTGAAGCGAAAATACAATTCTTCCTGGCTTCTTCAACTTGAAAACTTTATCTTTCTCATCATATATAATTCCTCTCTCCTCTGCCTTTCTCAAGATCTCTCTGAAGACCTCCTCTATCCCTCCTCTATCGTACGCAAATATAGCATCCCTCAAGAGGTTCAGGGTCTGCCAGCTCGGGACTTTCTTCAAGCTCTCTATATCGTATACGAGGACTGTCACATCCCTCTTGAACTTCTTAATCAACCCACTGAACTCATAATAGAGCTTGTCCTGCTCCTCTAAGCTCAGTTCCCTCTCCGTTATCACGAAAATATCTATATCGCTTTTC
>JAVCBY010000044.1:0-42214 GCA_037917625.1 Thermoproteota archaeon
TCGCATAGATGTACCAGGACGAGGAGAAAGCTGTAACTATTAAGAATTCAATGAAACCCAAGAAAATGCTTAAAGCTATCCCGAGGAATGAGAGTGCTATGTAAATATTCAGGGCTTCCCTCTTAGATACCCTTCCGGAAGGTATGGGCCTATGAGGCTTGTTTATCGCATCTATCTCAGCATCATAATAATCGTTTATTGCATTACCAGCCATCAAAACGAGAGGAGGTATGAGACAGGTCAGGATGAGCCTCGCATCATAAACGGATGTAGAGTTCACCCATCCAGTTAGGGCCCCCAGTATAGACATCAGCGCGTTTTTAGGCCTGGATAGCTCTACATAAGCTCCCAGCTTTCCCATAGCGAGCACCTCACAGTTTAATAAAATAAAAAGATATCATCGATCGGTGCCCTCCTTGGAGGTCAGGGTCGGTGTAGTTGGGTGCGGTTGGTTCGGCTCCGCTCATGCCAGAGTTTACAGAACTATAGGAGATGCTAAACTCGTTGCTGTGGCTGATAAAGATGAGAATGCTGCGAGGAGGCTCGCGGAATATTATCATGTGAATCACTATACTTCAGTCGAGGGGATGATAAGGAGAGAATCCCTAGATGCCGTTAGTGTAGTTGTAACACCGCAACATCTATTTGAAGTCACTAAGGAGGCCTTGGAGCTTGGAGTCTCCGTTCTAGCGGAAAAGCCCATCGTAACGAGTAGGAATGAGCTCTCTATCCTCTCTTCTATCGTTAAGAAGGGCGGTATCTTCATGCCTGGCTTCATAGAGCTATTCAATCCAGCTGTGATGAAGTTGAAGGAACTCCTGGAGGATGGGATCATAGGTAGCATCTCCTCAATTTCCTCGAGGAGAGCTGGCAGGCTTCCTAAGAAGGTCCTCGGATGGAAGATAGGGGTTGTCTTGGATCTAGGGATTCATGAAGCTTATGTACACAGATACCTCATGAATGAAGATCCTCTAAATTCTCTATCTTACACAACTAGACTTCTCAATGATGCAGAGGGGGAGGATCTAGCCATACTGATCTTCTCATATCCTGACGGTGTGATAGCAATAATAGAAGCTAATTGGTTGACTACAGCTGGGATAAGGAACATGACGATCACTGGAGAGAATGGAAGCATATTTATCGACTACACAGACCAATTCATAAGAGTGGAGAGGGGAGATCACTCCCTGATCCTTAGATTGAGGAAGGAGGAGCCGCTCTACAAGGAGCTCTCACATTTCATAGAGAGCGTCAAGGGAGGGAGGGATCCTATTGTAGGATTTGAATTCGCGGAGAGCGTCCTCAACAATATCTTCAACGCGATGGATAGGAGGATAGTTCTTAAGTGAGTAGTTGAGTTGACTTATGAGTGTATCGTAAGCTCAGATCCGTGAGTCAATTGGATAAGCTTCGATTTTCCATAAATTTCAATGATGGAAGATTTAAGCATCCCAAATACTATCTCGAGACGCTCACTCAAAGATTTTTAAGGTAAATTCCTTTAGAGATTTAAGGTGGAGCGGATGGCGAAGATCCGAGGCATCTTAAGGGACGGGTTCGTCTACGTTGAGGGGGATTTCGATAAACTATACAGGCAGGGCTACGGGGAGATCGTTGAGGGCTCCCTCCAGATGTATCCTCTAGAAGCCTCCTACTTAATTTGGGATCAGAGGATGGAGGTTTTTGATGAAAATGGAAAAAATATTAGCTTTGAAGACCTATTGACTATAATGATCTCCGAGCCTGCTGCCTTCCTCAAGTATGTAGTCTATAGCGATCTAAGGAGGAAGAACAGGTTGATCGTTTATGAGAGGGCTACGGAGTTCCTCAGGCTCTATCCAAAAGGGGCATCCATAGGGGAGAGAGCTTCGAAGCAGTTAGTCCTTCCTCTCTCGGAAGACCAGCCTATATCCCATCATCAGATACTATCCTCCCTCGAGAAAGTCATGAGGCTCAGGAAGGAGCTCATACTAGCGGTCGTGGATGATGAGATGAACGTCACATATTATGAGATAGAGAGATTCTCTCCTAAGCCAAGGGAGAGCAATCTGAAGGATATTCCTGAGAAATCCGGAGTTCTTATAGGTGATAGAGTACTAATATTTGAGGATCCATCCGGACTTTACTCCAAGGGTTTCTGGGGACACCCAATAGGGATAGAGAAACCGGAGCCTTTCAAGGATTACGAACAACCTCTCCAACTGCCTCTTATAGAGGCCCTCTACTTAGTCTCGAGGGGGAAGTTGAAGGTCAGAGATCCTAAAGGAAATATTATAGGGTTAGAAGAACTGAGAAAGATCTTCTCTAGTGTTAGAGATAATGCTGAGGTGAAGGAGAAGGTGTTCTCCTACTGGAGGGATTTGGGGTATATCCCGAAGGCCGGCTCGAAGTACGGGGTCGATTACATGATATATGAGAGGGGGCCGGGCCTCGAGCACGCACCTTACCTCTGTATCGCGAGCGATATAAGGGGGAAGGTAAGGCCCATAGATCTGATAAGAGCTGGCAGACTCGCTACTTCAGTCAGGAAGGAGCTAGTAGTATCCTTAGTCTCTGGAGAAGATGTATTGAGCTACAAGTTGAGATGGTTCAAGACATGATCCTCCTAGCGAATTCCTCAACGGATATCCCCTTAGATCTCGCGAGATCGAGATCTATAGCGAGATATCCAGATTTCAGCTCCCTAGCATCATCTATCTTGAGCATGTAGAAGTTCCCCCTCCTCTCCGATGTGAACTTCACAGCGACCCATGGTTCAGCTCCTATAATAGATGCTAGCGAGTTTATGGACCTGACCTCCTCTGGAGGAATGTATACAGCCTCCTTGGAGGAGACCTTCACTTCTATCACAGCTATCCTCCCCCTGAAGCCCGCTATTATATCTGTAGATGGGTGAGTTGATGCTCCACTCCCAGCGACCCTCACAGCACCTATCCCTAGCCTCCAGAACTTATCTAGGAGGTCCCTCTCAGCCTTAGTACCCTTCCTCTTGACCTTCATTTGCTCCCACCAGTCAGGTTTATCGCTCCCTCAGGAGTCACCAATATAGTATCCTCATATTGAGCTACGGGCCTCCCAGAGGCCTCTGTGAGGGGAGGATAGGGGAGGAGCGCTCCCTTCTTAGTCAAGCGGATCAAGGCATCATTCACCCTCATCCCCATCTCATTCCAGATCCACCTCTCGCAGAAAGGCAATTTACTGTAATTTCTCTCTATAGACTTGAGGACCCTCCTCTCCACCTCGTCTCGCGTCCCCACTTTCTTCCTCAGGGAGAATATGAGGGGCTCGCCTTGAGATACTACGTAACCTTTAGAATCCGGCGTAGTTACAAAAGGTTCGATAGCGAAAACATCCCACTAGACTATCGTCTCGTATATTGCTTCGCTCACCTCTATCAGTTTCCTCCCAGGGGCCATCTTTTCAATAGCCTTCAGTAAAGCTTCTCTAGCTACTTCAGCCATATCCTCATATCTATCATCGAGTACGACTGTTCTAGCTGCATCCACTATGATCCCCTTATCGTGAGATCCCATATCGAGCTTCACCAAAGAGCCCGAGGGGATCGAGCTGCCATCCCCTGGGAACGGTGTGTAGTGAGCTGCAATATGATTCAACGAGATGTTAGTTGGGAAGGCTGGCTCGTATCCCATCTCCCTTATCCCACGCTCGGATTCCTCAGCTATTTCGATTAGCTTAGCTCCTTCCTTCACTCTACTGACGAAATTTTCTAAGATGAGGGAATGAGCTTCACCGAGCCTCAACATAGCATCTATGCGATCCTCATCCATATGCCTCTCAACACTCACTTCGACGTCGGATTAAAAAAAGAATCCTGATAGATCTCGTTATGAGGAGGATATACTTAAGGGAGGGGGGAGAAAGTATAATAGATGAGGTAGTCGATGCGTTGAGAAGGGGGAAGCTCGTAATCTACCCAACGGATACTGTTTACGGTCTTGGGGCTGATGCTGAAAATGTAGATGCTGTCAGGAGGGTTTATGAAGTTAAGGGGAGGCCCGAGGAGAAGAGGCTCACGATAGCTGTGAGCGATATAGAGATGGCTGAGAGGTACGCTGTAGTGGATGAAATTAGCAGGAGACTTATGGAAAAATTTTTACCAGGAAAGGTGACTTTCATACTTAAAAAGACATCTAGAGTTCCAGATATCGTAAATCCTGAGGCAATAGGCATAAGGATCTCCAACATCCCGATAATATTGAGGATCATAAGGGAGTTCGGAAGAGCTATAACAGCTACTAGTGCGAACAAATCCGGAAATCCACCTAAGTTAGATCCTGAGGAGGCTGCTATGGAGATAGAAGCTGATCTCCTCTTAGATTATGGAAAGCTACCCCCTAGTAGACCATCGACGATAGTGGATTTAACGGAAGGGGAGCCTGTATTAGTGAGGGAGGGGGATGTACCATTCAGCCTCGTGATGAGGGAATACTCGAGGATAAGATATCTCTTGGCATAGAATCGACAGCTCACACTTTTGGTGTCGGTTTAGTGGATGGAAGGGGAAGAATATTAGCGAACAAATGGCACACATACTCCTCAGAGAGCGGAGGGATGAGGCCTCATGATATAGCTGAGCATCACTTTAGTGTATCGCTAAGCGTCCTAGAGGATGCTTTATCCTCAGCTAGTGTTTCCCCGAAGGATATATCGATTATAGGTTTCTCTAGAGGTCCAGGGATAGGACAAGCCCTGACAGTAGGAGCCTTCATAGCCAGATCCCTCTCCTTGAAGATTAAGAAGCCTCTCTTCGGTGTAAATCACCCGATAGCTCACATAGAGATAGGGAGAGCCGTAACGGGGAGTAGGGACCCAGTGATCCTCTACGTCTCCGGGGGGAACACTCAAGTAATCTCGCATAATGGGAGGAGATATGTCGTCCTGGGAGAGACCTTAGATATAGGGTTGGGTAACGCTCAGGATAGGCTCGGCAGGGAGATAGGTCTCCCCTTCCCACCCGGCCCTATAATTGATAAGATCGAGGGTAATTGGGTGGAGCTCCCATATACTGTGAAGGGGATGGACCTCAGCTTCAGCGGCTTACTCACGGAATCCCTGAGGAAGTTGAGAGCAGGGTTTAAGAAAGAAGATATTGTGTGGAGCTTCATGGAAGTCGCCTTCTCTATGACCGTTGAGGTCGCAGAGAGGGCCCTAGCGCTCACGGGCAAGGAGGAGTTATTATTAGTTGGAGGGGTAGCTGCATCACCTAGATTCAAGGAGAAGGTGAGGAAGATGTGCGAGGAGAGAGACGCGAGACTGAAAGTACCTCCTCCAGATTTAGCGAGGGATAATGGTGCTATGATAGCTTGGGCAGCCTTACTCTGCTACAAGCATGGGATCCTCCCCCCAGATGACCCCATGAGCTCCAATATACTGCCTGAATGGAGGGTCGATGATCTGCTCTGGCCATTGGTATAAGGTGTGAGCTATGTTCAACATATGCCTCTCCGGTATGGCCGGGACGGGAAAGAGCACACTAGCGAGGAAGCTAGCTGAGAGATACGGGCTCAAGGTAGTATCAGGTGGGGAGATATTGAAGGAGATTATCGCAGGTAAGGAGAGCCTGGAAGATCCAGGTTGGTGGGAGAGAGAACAGGGAGAAATAGCATTGGAACAAAGATTAAAGGACTCAAAGTACGATCTAGAGGTCGATAGGAGATTGATGGAACTCGCTAAGGAAGGTGGGTATATTTTGGATTCCTGGACGATGGCCTACCTTTTAGACTGCGATTCCTGTATAAAGATATTTTTGAAAGCGGATTTCGAGTCTAGAGCTCTCAGAGTTGCCGAAAGGGATAAGATAAGTATAGAGGAGGCGAAGAGAAGGATAAAGATTAAGGAGGAAAGGAGCTATAGGATATATAAGGGTCTGTATGGCTTCGATATCGGTAAGGATCTGAGCCCATTCCATCTCGTGATAGATACCACTGAACTCAGCCCGGATGATGTATTCCGTGTAGTGAGCGCATACATAGACTGCCTGCTAAATAAGTATAATAATTTTCCATAAAATCACATTTATTATTAAAATTTTTATTAGTAGAGAGGCACCTGGACTTCAAGGTTAAAATATCTGTAGCACATATATACGGGGAATGTTGACGAAGGAGCTGAGCAGGGAAGTTGAGGAGATAAGAAGGAGATTTGGGATAGTCGGTAGGAGAGAGGAGTTAGCTAAAATGTTGATAGCTGCCAGAGGGAGAAAGCACATACTTCTAGAGGGCCCAGTAGGTGTCGGAAAGACATTCTTAGCGAGGGCCCTTGCTGAGTACCTCTGCAGAGATTTCATAAGGATAGATGGTGATGAGAGGCTAGACGAGAACAAGCTTCTCGGTTATTGGGACCCACCTATCGTCCTAAAGATGGGATACGTTGAGGAAGCCTTCGTACCGGGTCCGCTCACGAGAGCAGCTCTCTCAGGATCGATCTTATTCATAAATGAGCTGAATAGACTACCTGAATCCGCTCAGAATGCATTACTGCCAGCTATGGATGAGGGGATAATTCAGATACCTCACCTAGGTACCTTGAAGGCCAAGGAAGGCTTCCTGATAATAGCTACTCAGAACCCTGAGGAGGATATAGGGGTCTATAGATTATCTGAAGCGTTGAGGGATAGGTTCGTCCTGATAAAGTTAGGATATCCGAGCAGGGAGGAGGAGATAGAGATAGTTAAGGCTCAAGTACCCGATGTAGAGGATAAGATAGCTGAGATAAGTGTTGATATAGTGAGGAGGACTAGGGAGCATCCTGTCATAATTAGGGGATGTTCCGTCCGCTCCTCAATAGATTTAGCGAGGATAACGAGTCTGATGGATGGAGGGGATGAGAAATGGTATACTTCAGCCTTAATGACACTACCTCAAAGGATTGAGACAGGTGATTCCAGCGTAGATAAGGAGAACTTAGTGAAGGAACTTGTCAGATCAGTTTTAGGGGGATATAAGGGGGATTTTCCCATCCAGAGGGACCTCCAAAGGTCCCGATGACATTCGAATTCGGGAAAGCTCATGTCCAGCATCAGAGGGAATTCATTAGCTTAGATTATGATAAAATGAAGGAGATAGCAAATTATTATCTGATTAATGGAGACCTAAATGGTCTTTTGGCTCTCTCAAACTACAGCCAGATATTAGTAGCTGAATTGATCTCTGAGAGTGGTTTCCCAGAGAGAGCAATTCTCTCGATGGAGAGGGACCCGGAAGCTGCTGTTAAGTTGTATAGGCAGGTGAGATGGAAGCTCAATGAGAGATCTAGATCTCTCTTCAAGAGACTGATAGCTAAAATAGTGATAAAGATATCATCTGGAGACTCAAGAGGTTTTTCAGTGAATTCTAGGGAATATTCAGGGGCCTATTCTCCGGGGATGGAGTTCGATCTCGAGAGAACCATTGAGAGGATGATAGAGAGATGCAAGAAAGTTGATGAGATGAGGTATGAGGACATAGTAGCCTCTGATAGGAGGAAAAGGGATAAGTCCCTTATAATTATCTTGGATTCGAGTGGATCTATGACCGGAAAGAAGATACTATTAGCGATGATGATAGCAGCTATAGCATCCCACAAACTGAGAGGAGGAAAGTATGGCGTGGTGGGATTCAACAGCACAGCCTTCGTTATAAAATCTCCCATGGAAAATAAGAATTCTGTTAAAGTAATTGAAGAGATACTTGATTTAGTCCCTATCGGATATACAAATATATCGGATGGCCTCAAAAAGGGATTGGAGATATCATACAATCTCAAGAATCCTAAGTACCTCCTCATAACTGATGGGGAGTATAACGTGGGTGAGGATCCTAGGAAAGTCGCGAGACGTTTCAAGAACTTATGCGTCATCCATACGAGAGAGAGGAGAGATTCAAGAGGATCCGCCTTATGCAAGGAGATAGCGAGAATCGGAGGTAGTAAATACTTCGTTATAGATGACATAAGGCAGATCCAACGCGTGATGAGGAGTATCTTGGGTTGATCGCTTAACTCACCTAATGCAGTCGGTTTTAGATGGAGGAACGATTAAATAGATATTCAGCTAAGTGAGAGTGGCGGGGGTGGCCGAGAGGTCCAAGGCGCCAGCCTTAGGAGCTGGTGAGCATCAGGCTCGCGTGGGTTCAAATCCCACCCCCCGCACTAATTTAAGGTCTAAAGTTTTTTAAAAAAATGAGTATGAGTTAATTATATCCTTCGAAGTCAATAGATAACGCTCTCAATCACGCTTACAGCCCTCCCCAAGAAATCCCAGTTTGAGAACCTTCTCCTGAATTCCATGGCCCTCTTCGAGAACTCATCATCCTCAAGGAGGGTCCTCAAATGATTAAAGAATTCCTTTTTAACTTTCTCCTGCTCTAAGTTGATTCCCAGTCCTAATTCTTGAACTATCTTTGCATTCTCAATCTTCTCCGTCTGACCGGGGACTGGGATCAGAAGCAGCGGTTTTCCGCAGAGGAGGGCCTCTGAGATTATCGTATGGCCCGCTCTCGAGACTACTACTTTAGCCCTGGAGAGGAAATCCCACTTATTCGGGAGCCAGCTGTAAGCTGTGACTCTATCGGACAGTCTCTCTATCCTTAGATCCCCAGGATCCCCTAAGGAGATAACGAATTCCAGCCCTCTGAGATCATCTGGTACTTCTCTCATGAAATCCAAGAGCTCTGAGATTAAAGGCTTCCTCTCAGCCTCTGGTCCAGATATCATTATTAAAACTACATTCCCCTCCCCTTCACTGCATTTGGGCTCTATTAAGGGACCTGAGAAGACGAGCCTATCCATTAGTGCTTTAGGGAGGTCTGATGTGTGATACTTAGATATACTGAAGGGAGGGGGAAAATCTGCGACTATAGTAGCTTGAGAAACAGCCCAGAACCTAGTTATCATAGAATTTACTAAAAATTCGACTTTTTTAGCTAAAGATTTCCCGAGGATCTCCCTTCTCCATCCACCTATGAGGGGATGAAGTAGTAGCTTAGGTTGATTAAGCACAGAGACCGTGGGGAGACCTAAGTACTCTGATGCGATGATTGTCTGCAGCCTAGAATCTGAGATCACTACATCAGGAGATATCGCTTCAATATTCTTCTTCTCCTCTAAGATCTGAGATATGAATTCTCTGAGTATGCTCGGATCCTTAAGAGTCCCCCAGAAATCTGGGGATCCATCTTCCTTACTCTTCCATAGGATCTCATTCCCTCCTCCAAGCACCTCGAATTTGCTCGCTTTTAGGTAAGAATAAGCATCTCCTCTCGCTGAGAGATATACTGAGAATCCCTCCTCCATCAATCTATCAGCTAAGTTCGCGCACCTAGAAGCGTGACCGTACCCTATGCCCAGGGGGGATATATAAGCTCTCAACATCTACCCTAGTTCCCTGATCACTACCTTTCCATTGGGGCTCTCCTCAGCGAAAACTAATGCTGAGAACCTGTAGACTTCAGTGCCCTCCGAGAGCCAGCAACCTGGACGCATCCAAGCCTTAATGCAAGTCTGATCCAAGAACTCCTCAGGGCTCCAGGAGTACTCAACAGCTACTTGTGGAAGGAGAAGCCCGGAAAAACGGTTTCTTCTCACTATTAACCCGTGCTTCCCTACAACTATGAGTTCTGGAAGCTCCTCTCTTCTGCTCACCATAGTGTCTATCCTCTCCGGTGGAGTGAGAACTGAGACTTCGACAGTGACCCTATCGATCTCATCCTCGGATAGGGGAGGGAACCTGGGATCTTCGAATGCTGCTGCTAAAGCAGCTCTCACGACCGCCTTATATAGAGGGTATATGGGCTCCGGGAACCCTATGCATCCCCTGAGCTCACCTTCTGGATATGTATTCAGAGTTACGAATGCGCCTGATTTCTCCTCAAGCTTCGGATATGGTGGCTTTATCTCCAAGATCTCCCTATTAGTGAAGAACGAGACTATGGACATCCTAGCTAGCCTGACTAAGAAGGAACCCTCATCTAGTTGGAGATGCATCACGAAATAAGATAGCCTAATAAATTAGCTTTACCCTTGTGACCTATGCATATACCCAGGCTTCTGATAAACTTCAAGGCGTACATGGAGTCATCTGGCGATAGGGCGATTGAGATATCCAAGTCAGCTGAGAGGATCTGGAGGGAGACTGGAGTTCTGATAGGAGTATCCCCGAATATAATAGACCTTAGGCACGTCTCCTCCTCCGTTGAGATACCGGTATTCGCTCAACACGTGGACCCTATACCAGCAGGCGCTTATACTGGGCACGTCCCTCCCAGCTTAGTGAAGGAAGCGGGTGCGAGAGGCTCCCTCCTAAATCATTCGGAGAGGCAGATCCCCTTGAGGCACATAGCTGAATCCATATATATGATGAGGGACTTGGGGCTTACCTCTATAGTTTGCTCACCGACTCCACCCGAATCCGCTGCGATTGCTGCTTTATCACCAGATGCGGTAGCTGTGGAACCGCCTGAGCTCATAGGTAGCGGGATTCCCGTATCTAAAGCGAAGCCAGAGGTGATATTGAACTCACTGAGGTCCGTTAGATTGGTGAATTCAGCTATACCACTCCTCTGCGGCGCTGGTATATCGAGTGGTGATGATGTCAAAGCTGCTCTAGAACTAGGAAGCTACGGAGTCCTCGTGGCCTCAGCAGTAACGAAAAGCCCAGATCCTCAAAGAAAAATAAGGGAGTTAGCCGAGCCAATAGCTTCATTCACTCGTGCCTGAACTTCCCTTCCAATTTCTTCAGAACTTCCGGGAGCGTGGTATACTCCATCTCCTCCGGGCCCAGTCTGTGAGGCATGAAGGGGCCGTGCCTCCTCATGTAATCAGCTATAAAGTTAGCCACCCTTCTCGTCTCATCGAAAGCCACGTCTGAGAAGAGATCGCTAGGTCCTATGAGCTTCGAGTCCTTCACTTGGAATCCCAGAGCCACTATCCTAGGTGGACCATCGAACCTAGTCGGCCTCGCATCCCTCTCACTCACTGGCATCAGAGGACCTGCATGAGAACCTCTCATCCATCCAGCCACTAAAAATGGGAAGGAGAATGGCTCAAGTATCTCACCCAGTGCTGGGAATCCTGCCTGAGCCCTCACTATCGCTACAGGATCGTCCTTACCCACGTACTTTCCAGCTATTAAGCTGAGCCTAGTCGTGCTGATCGAAGCCGCTATTTCTCTATCCACCTTCCTGAAGACCCTCCTTATCACATACCTCGAGGGAGTCCCTATTATCGATAGTATATCGTACATATCCTCAGGGGAGGATAGCTCCACTACCTTGCTCTCAATGACGTCCATTATTTCGAATATGAACCCTGAGTGCAGCTTGGGATCTATAACGAGCCCAGCTGTGTTGAAGGGATCCGCGAATATCTTGAATATAGGCAGGTTGAAGGCTCCTGGCTCAGTTTTATCTGCCATGAAGACTACTATTGGATCGGAGGGCCTCTCCTCGAATTCCATCTCAGCTACTCCCGGCCCCATCCCCTTGAGATTCCCAGAGAAGGCATCCTTGAGCAGATCCTGGCCCGCCCCATAAAGGCCCAGCTCCTTGGCTACATCAGCGCATTTCTTGAATATGTCCCAAGCGAGTCCATGCACCTCTGAATTATCCACTCCCTTCCTATGCGTCATTATTAGTTGGAGATCGTCCCCAACAGAGGTAACATAAAAATCCTCTATAACTCTAGAGGATTTAGCTTCAGCTAGTTCACTCGCAGCAATCTCCTTGAGCTCGGGATGAACGATATGATGGCCCGCAAGACTCCCGATATCCGCTTTTATGACGGAGACTGTCGTTCTGACCATGATCTCCCCTCTTCATTTCATCATCATAAAATAAAAATGTGAGGCATTACTCGAACACTAGATATCCCCTTCTAGCTAAGATATCCCTGAGTTTATATACAGCTCTCCTCACATCAGATTCCTTCTTAGCCCCCGTGCAAACGAGACTCCCTGAGGCGAATATTAGGAACACTACATCTGGATCTTTCATCCTGAAAATGAGCCCGGGGAATTGCTCAGGTTCATAAAGGGTATTTTCAAGCTCAAGAGCGAGCTTCTCTATATCCACTTTGACGTAAAGTTTAGCTGAGGCAACTATGTTCTCAGCTTTTATCAGGGGCCTACCTTTCACCTCTATCCCATGTTTTTGGAGCACTTCTATCGCTGCGTTTATGGCTTTAGCCGATTCCTCAACAGATTTCGTCCCAGTGCAGACGAACTTACCGCTGCTGAAAAGTAATAAGGCTGCTTTTGGTTCATCTATTTTTAAAACGAGTCCCGGGAATTTTTCTGGGTCATACCTAGATTTCTTAATCCTCTTAGATATCTCATGAAGGTCCAACCTCTGCCTTATATCGGCCGAGGATACTACATTCTGTATAGCGATCTCCGGTTCTCTAACACCCTTCAGAATTTTCTGAATCCTCTCTTCCTCTGAGATCGCCTCGGAAGAATTCCCCCTCTCATCACCCTCGAGGGACATGATTTTTCACCATTCATCACATTCCTATTTAAGGCACTGTAACCACTATATATAAGTAGGTGCTCAAGCGTATCTCAATTATTGGGGTTTCTTAGCGTATGCTCAGGGACTAGGAATCCCTTCGAGGTTCATCGGATCTTAACTTCATCTCCTTCGAGTAATCGTATATCAGATAACCGATTATGAGGCCAGCTAACGCTAACTTCACCGGGAGTATCTGAAGCACCTCGAGGAAGTAGCCTATCCACGGCACCCTAAATAGTACGTTCCCCTTCTCATCCGTCAGGACCCTCCCGTATATATCTGAGGGCTTCCTATACCCTGGATCCGCTATCAGATTATTATCTCCCTTCGTATAAAAGATAGGTCCATCGGGCCCTCTCTCTACCTTAATTATCCTATGAACTACCATGTTCTCAGACCAGGGGACCCTGAAAACTATTATATCTCCCTCCTTAAGCTGGTAGGGGTCGCAACCCACGACTATTATGAAATCCCCAGGCTCTAAAGTGGGCCTCATAGAACCTGATGTCACTACGGTGAACGGAGTAGGCACTCCTGAGATATTCGGGATTATCACTTGGAATATCATCAGGAATAATATCAGTATCGCGATTAAGGATATTATTTCTCTCTTTATAGATCTACCTCCACTCATTTCAGATCGCCTTCACTACTTTCGGCTCCTCCTTCCTCACTTTCTTTAATATCCTATAACCGCACCTAGGGCACTTGAAATCCTTGAAGTACTCCTCCATCTCCTCCTTAGTGAAGATGTACCCGCATCTCAGGCATTGGTACAATCCAGCATCCCCCGAGCCTGAGTCAAGCTCACCTTTTTATATATTACTTGACGGGTTGAGCAGCTTGCGAGACTTTCATGTACTCAGCTACCCTCCTCCTCAGTTCGTTCAGCTTCTCCTCACCTATCTCCTCGAGCCAATCGTTCCTAGCTCTCGATATCAACTCCTTATATCTGTTCCTAACTGTGACTTCCGTGACGTTAGCTGCTTGTGCTAACTCCCTCTGCGTCCTATGAAGCCCCAGCTCCTGACAAGCCATGTATACAGCTGCTGCCGCCACCCCAACTGGCTCTCTCCCCATTGTAGCTCCGTTCCTTTTCGCTATCTTTATTATCCTGATCGCTTGCGTCGCTACTTCCTCCGGTAGTGAGAGTTTAGATGCTATAAGATAGACGAAGTTCTCAGGCTTGGGTGGAGGGATCCGTATTCCTAATTTCCTGAAGAGGAACCTGAAGCTCCTCCCGATCTCCTTTTCCTCTAAAGCGAAGAATCTTGATATCTCCTCCAGAGTCTTTGGGACATCCGTCCTCCTACAGGCAGCGTAAATGACGGCAGCCACCATCGCATCCATGCTCCTTCCCTTAACGAGTCCGGCCCTAGCAGCCATCCTATAGAGAGTTGCTGCATCCTCTATCGTCTCCTGCGGAAGAACTAGGGAATCCGCTGCATCCCTTATCTTCCTAAGGGCTGGCTCTATCGTCTTCTCCTTAGAATCTGCAGCGTGCTTCTGTGCTCTCTTCAGTAGATTCACGGACTTCTTACTGGCCCCCTTAGTGAGAACTATATCCGTGTCTAGACCGAATCCAGGTCTTAGAGGCGTTATAGGAGCACCAGCATGAGCCCTCTCAATATATTCATCTGAATCGAAGGCTCTCCAATCCTTAGAGAAGTCCAACGCGCTTGAATCCAGTATCAACCCGCAGTCCTGGCAGACTAGGTCCCCAGTATTTGGATCCTCAACAACATTCTTACTACCACATCTAGGGCACCTGATCTCCTCACCAGGAGGATCTGGGGCATCCCGCCCCTCGGGTTCCTTAAGCAGCTGACTCACCACCCCATTAGTATATTGCCGAATATGATCCGAAAGTATTATATATAAATCTTTCGTCAAGCTTATAGGTCGAGTGCACACCAGGAATAGTTTTTATATTTATCAGTTTATTCTATATAAAATTGACAAATAATTCGAATAAGATTATATAAATTTTTTACTATATTGCACTCTATAATATTTTTTACCTAAAAATTAGCAGGTGGCCCGTCGAAGAAAGCCTAAGAGGGGCTTCGGTCGTAATGTTTTTAGATCGCTACTATAACGGTAGGACGGCGGCCGTAGTCTAGCCTGGACAGGATGCCGGCCCTCCAAGCCGGAGACCCGGGTTCAAATCCCGGCGGCCGCATATAAGGCATCTCTCATGATTTAGCAACCCTAGGAATCATTTTAAGTGCTTAACATGCGATAATTGGGTGTTCCATGGGGAAGGAAGTGGAAGATCTAGAGGGAGCTATCTCCTCAGCTGTGAAGGATTTAGCAAAATTTTATGGGTATTCATCCGAAAAATCGCTAAAATTTATATCAGATCTTACTATGGCTTTCCTCAAGGGGATCCTCTCGTCAAAGCAGAAGTTCCCGGAGCTCGCTGGGATGATGAAGGGGGATGATGAGTGGAGAGTAGTGGCCTTCTACGTGAAGAGAACGCCCACTTGTAACAGCCCGTGCTTCATCTCCCATGATCTGGAGGGAGTTATCAGGGAATACGGTTTCGGAAACTCACACTACATCGTCATGCTCAGGAAGATGTGTGAAGAGAAGTGAGAGCTTGAGAGCCCAATTCTTGATAATTATGATAATAATTCAGTGCATTCCCGTATCTCCCGAGCACGATGGGGTCAGTGTCATAGTATCTGAGAGTTTAGCGAGCTTAATCCCGACGCTCCCACGCGTTAAGGAGGGAAATGTGAGAATTATATTAACAAGCAATGCCGAAAGACTGAAAAATATAATTTCTAACTACGATATTTCATTTAATATAATACCTAAAGATGAATATGGTGATAAACTCATTGAAAAGTTAGATCCACATAAACTGGCTTATGCTCTCCTTTATGCATCGGAATCCCTCAAAGAGATCTCGATACGAGACATACTTGCCCTGATTAATGACACTGATAAGTTTGAGGACAAATTCTCGAGGGGAAGAGATGTCTCCGTATTATTCTACAGTTCAGATGGAATCGAATACTCCTTTCTAGCGAGTTACGCAGCTCTACTGAGGAATGCATCCCTTCTGGACGCTGAATCTAACTTCGATCCCTCGCTCCTGAGGGACGTCTCATACGTCATCGTGGTGACGAGGCCCCTCACCAAGGATAACTATCAGAGGTACACACGTTTGCTGGAGATAATGACGAAAATAGATGATGACCCTTATATAGATGCTTCCTTCGGCTTGATCACTGGGAACTATATAGAGACACCTTTCCTCATGCTCTTAGCTAATGAGTTACTTCAGTTGCCCCGGGAGTTAGTTGGGATCTCCCTAGTGGAGGATCTCCCCCTCGCGAGGAAGGTCGAAAGAATCTCCTCTCTAATGGGCCTGCCCTCTAAGATCTACCACCCAGACTTAAGCTACTCAAACTTGACGGGAGATTTCGTCAGATCTTTGCTAAGGGGTAGGAGCATCATTTACTTATCGCTCCACGGGAACCCCTACGTTATGGCCCTGAAATCTGATGGATATCCTGTTATCACAGCTTCTACTGTAAGGGGCTCTGCGATCCCCGGATCTATAATAATTACGCTCTCGTGCGATACCCTCAAGTTCGAAGACCTGACAAACCCTGAGGAATCCGTTGCTTACTCCTTCCTGGACTCGGGTGCCCTCGCATATATAGGCTCGACTAGAGTGGAATTCAGCATCAGCTCTGAGTTCGGGACTTCTTATCCGGATCTAATGTTAATGCTTCTGATGAATGGGGAGAGCTTGGGGGATGCAGTCAGGATAGTGAACAACTTGCGCATAAGGGAATCGAGAGGTAAGCCCGATGATGGAGCTGCTAATGAGCTACTTTTAGGGGATCCTACCCTCAAGCTGAGGCCCAACGAACTTCCCTTCGAGGTGAGAGGTGAGGGAGGGATCTATCGGATAAGGATCATGAGTGAGACACCAACTATATTCTTGAGGGTACCTGAGAGAGGATCTCCTTCTATCAATTCTGATAAACCGAGTATATACTCAAATTGGTTCGAGGATGATGGAGGGACTTTCATATATATAACTACGCTATCGACCACTTACGCAGGTTACTTCAGCCCCGGAGATAAAGTTGAAGTTGAGATAAGAAAAATCGTTGATTTAATGAAGCTTCTGCCATACATCTCAATTCTAATAATAGTTTTGGTCACGATATTAGTTTTCTCCAAACTTCCCAGGGGATCCCGGTATTATTTATAAATGAGTCAAGTTGACTTAAGTTGGCCCCGGTAGCTCAGCCCGGTCGGAGCGCCGCCTTGGTAAGGCGGAGGGCGCGGGTTCGAATCCCGCCCGGGGCTTAATATAAAGAGGGGTGTTAAGGTGGTACTAGCGACAGCCCTGGGGCTCAGATTTGATGGGGGAGTCGTGCTAGCTGCAGATAGGAGAGTCTCCTATAATGGATTCATCTTAAGCAAGTCCGCTAGAAAGGTATTCCTGATAAATGAAAGAGTGGGCGTATCTACAGCCGGTCTACCCGGTGACTTCCAGGAGCTAGTGGATGTCCTGAAGTATAATATAACTATGTATGAGCTTGAGAATGAGAAAGCTGCTACTCCAACGAATGTCGCGAAGTTGCTCTCAATAATGCTTTATCAGGGGAGGTTCAGTGGAATATATTATGCTGAGCTCGTCGTCGGGGGGATAGATAATAGCGGTCCCAAGATATTCGTCTTAGACCCCGCTGGAGGCCTAATGGAGGAGAGCTTCTCAGCTGTGGGGAGCGGAGCTCAGATAGCGACGGGAATACTGGAGAGGTTCTTTAGGGAAGGTATGGGTGAGGATGAGGCCGTTGAGCTCGCTGAGAGGGCTATGAGGGAAGCTATATCTAGAGATGCCCTCTCCGGCGATGGCATAGATCTCCTCATAATAACTAGTAAGGGGAGCAGGATGGAGTTCATACCCGTTAGGACAGCATGAGGAGATTTTGAATGAGCCAAATAGATAGGGAGAGGTTGAAAAATATATTAATTGATCTAGTGGGGATAAAGAGCTTCAGGGGGAAGGAAGGAGAGCTCGTATACTACCTCCAGGATCTATTAGCTAGATATACTGATAAGGTTGTGCATCAACCCGTCAAGGACTGCGCTGGGAACTTAATAGCGTTCAAGAACCTGAAGGAAGATAATATCCTCTTCTTAGCTCACACAGACACATTTGAGCTCTATTCAGATTGGACTAGGAACCCATGGGGGGAGTTAGAGGGTGATACCTTCTATGGATTGGGAGCTTACGACGATAAGAGCACTTTAGCGGCGATGATAGAAGCTATTATGAGCCTCCCAGAGGGTGAGGGGAAGGGAGTCGTATTAGCAGCTGTTTGCGATGCTGAAGGATTCAGTAGGGGGACTTATGAGCTCCTGAGGAGTAACTTGCTTCCGAAAGTGAGGGGGGCGATAGTCGCAGGGCCAACGAACATGAGGATATTCAGAGGAGCTTACGGGAGGTTCGTGTTCGATGTAGATGTCTCGGGGGTCTCATCTCTAGGGACGGAAGAGGCTGGTGTTAACGCCATAATAGAGGCTGCTAAGATAATACTTTGGGCTATAGAGCTTCCTAGAGTAGATGGTATAGGCGGAAGCGTCGCCCCTCTGACTATAAAGTCTCCTGAGCTGATAATAACTCATCCGGATAGATGCTTAGTCAGGTTAGATAGGCACTATCCACCCGGCCAGGATCCCGGAGTGATAAGGAAGAAGTTCATGGAGTATCTTAGGAAGACACCGGAGCTCAAGGCTAAGATATCTATCTCCCTTATGAAGAGGCCAACTCCCTTCATGGAGCCCTATGAATTGCCTGAAAACGATGAGTTCGTGGAGTACATTCAGGGAGTTTGTAAGAGCGCGATCGGGAGGAGGCTCGAGACATCCGTCTATTGGACGGTATCCGATGCGAACTACTTGAGCAAGTTGGGAAACATAAAGGCAGTCATAATGGGACCATCAGGTGGAAATCACCACTCCCCGGATGAATATGTGCATATACCTTCAGTTTACGCTCTCGCGGAGATATTGAGTGGGATACTGAGGGGTTAGCTAATGACAGATTTACCCACTTTCCTGAGGAACATCATCCTCTTTTGGCTAGTTTTATATGTGATCGGCATATTACTTGGGAGGAAGGGGATTAAGCGCTTCAAAGTCGGATTCTTCTATCTAGAAATATCCACAGACCCGAAGCTCCTATCCAAGCCCATTGGCCTCATATCAAGACTAATTGGGCCACTCTACAAGCTATCAATAATCCTCACAGTAGTTCTATCTATAATATCATCTATTTACTTAGTGAAGATAACTATAGATTCCTTATTCGGCCCTAAGGTCGCTCAGATAGTCCCAGTTATACCTGGAGTTACCTTAGACATAACGGTCCCCTCCCTCCTCTCAATATTCATCGTGCTATTAGCTCATGAGGTCTTCGGGCATGCTGTTATGAGCCACCGCTTCGAAGTCCCGGTGAAGAAGGTAGCATTTTTCATCCTCTTCTTCCTTTTAGGAGCGTTCGTCGAGCCGGATGAGGAATCCCTGAGGAAACTCAACCGCTCCAAGAGGATGGGGATCTATTCTGCTGGCATCTTCTCGAACTTCATGACATTTTTGGTCTTCTTAATGATCACCATGCTCATCTTCCCTGGTTTCTCCTTAGATTCGAGTTCAGCTAGGCCCTCTGGTGTCTACGTTGAGAGGGTATTCGAGGGAGGACCTTCCAAGGGCTCGATACCTGAGGGCGTGGTGATAAGGGCTATAGATGGCTATAGCGTCAGGGATCTCAGTAGCCTCTCTGAAGCATTGAGGAAGTTTAAGCCAGGGGATGAAGTATATATACTCACTGATAAGGGTAGCTTCAAAGTTAAACTAGGCTCCAGACCTGATGATCCAAAGCTACCTTATTTGGGCGTCCAACTTTCTCCCATACCTTACTTCGATCCCTCCATTCCCATGCCCACTGGACTCTCAATTCAACTACTCGAATTGTTCCTCCTGACTATGATATTCAGTATAGGACTCGCTGCGATAAATTCATTACCCATTCTACCCCTCGATGGCGGTCTCTTGCTTTCTGAGATCCTGAGCTTTTACATGGATGATAAACTAGCTAGAAAACTCGCTTGGACTATATCCGCACCATTCGCTTTAATATTAATTTATAATGCTCTCTTATTCTTCTTGGGATGATAATTTGGTAAATCCATTCTCATCTATTGCGGAGCCTCCTACGATCGAGGATCTGATCGATATCTCCTTCAGGAGGGCTTTCTCCAAGGGGAGGTCCCTCAAGAGGAGGAGGGACAGGATATTGGCGATAAGAGAGAAAGAGATGAGGAGAATTCGGTCAATAACAGATACAATATCATCAAAGTTGGAAAATTTTGTTAAAAATTTCCCGAATATAAATGAAATAAATCCATTTTACGGGGAGCTCCTCGACGTCCTCGCGGGGATAGATGAAATTAAGCATTCACTCGGAGCGATCTTCTGGGCTTCTACTACAATAAAAAGGATTTCTAGATTTTATCAATCGTCCATAAGGAGAGAGAGTGATCCTGATAGGATGGCTAAGCTGAGGAGAGAGTTCCTAGGTAGAGCAGCCTCTGTCCTGAGGAGGGTCAGGAAGGAGATCGATTTCCTGAGGGACTCAATCCCAAAGTTAAGGGATCTCCCAGATTTCGATATAAATTCGCCTGTAGTTATAATAGCTGGGATGCCTAACACAGGAAAGAGCACCCTTCTATCTAAATTGACAACGAAAAAGCCTGAGATCGCGCCATATCCTTTCACGACAAAGGGTCTTATAATAGGGCATGGGGAAACATCGATAGGGAGGATTCAGTTCGTTGATACACCCGGTCTCCTCGATAGGCCGCTCTCAGAGAGGAATAAGATGGAGCTACAAGCTATAGCTGCCCTGAGGCATTTGAGGGGGCCAGTCATATACTTGATGGATCCGACGGAGACATGCGGTTACTCTCTCGATAGTCAGCTATCCCTCCTAAGGGAGCTGATGGCGAACTTACCTAAGCTTTACCTAGTAGCCCTTAATAAGTGCGATATCGGGGATGGGAAATTCCTTGAAGCTGAGAGGAGGCTTGAAGGGATGAAAATTAGGGCTTTGAGGATATCGGCTGAGCGAGGGGATGGATTAGGGGAATTAATAAATGAGTTGGAGGGGATCCTGAGGGAATATGAGGGTAGCATTCCTTCTCTCTGGAGAGCACCCTGAGATCCCAAAGGAGGAGGTTAAAGCGACTCTCGAAGCACTAGATATGAGGTATGAGATCCTAGGGGAGATGAGGTCTTGCCTCCTGTTAGATCTGGGATCATTCGAGGGTCTTTCCCGAATCTTATCTGAGAGACTCTCATTCACAAGGAGCTTCGGTAAGCTATTAGGTTTATTTCACTGTTCTGAATTCCCAAGAGCTCTGAGTGAGCTTGAAACAATCCCTATCTCGGGAAGGTTTAAGGTCACATGCGTGAGGGTAGAGAGGAGTTGTGAATGGATCAGGAGGAAGGATGTCGAGGAGAGGATTGGAGGTTGGGTTATTGATAATAATGAAAGAGCTAAAGTTGATTTGGAGAATCCGGAAACTGAGATAATCTCTGTGATTACATCCGATCATATAGTAGTATATTTGAAAGAGGGGGAAGTTGATAGATCGCTCTTCAAGGTGAAGGAGGTTTCAGCTAGACCTTACGTTCATCCCGCATCAATGAGACCGACTTTGGCCAGGGCCATGGTGAATCTAGCCAGGACGAGGAGAGGTGACTTAGTCCTAGATCCTTTCCTCGGAGTAGGGGGTATAGCCTTGGAGGTACTATCCGTCGGAGCCAGATTAATAGGAGTGGACATAAATGAGAAGTTGGTTATTCAAGCTAAAAATAATCTCATAACTTACGGGTTCCTCGAGGGTTATGAACTCCAAGTTGGAGATGCCCTCTCGCTCGAGCTCGATGGATGCGTTGATAGGATCGTAACAGATCCACCATACGGTAGGATGAGCAGCTCCCCTTATGCTCCGAGGGAACTCGCAAAAAAATTCGTTTCTAAGGTCCCGGAGTACTTGAGGAGCGGGGGGTGGATCTCCATCTCCTTACCGAAGGAGTTCCTAGATAGGAGGGACTTTGAGGATGTGGGAATTGATATTACAAACTCCTTCGATTTGAGGGAGCACAGATCCCTAGTGAGGAGGATCTGGGTGGGTAGATTGCCTTAGCTCCTCAGAATCATTTTTATATGTTCGGCTTCCCTCCCACCCTGTGAGGATAAAATTCCTCGGCACTAGTTCCGCTGTTCCGACTAAGGATAGGGGGCTTCCAGCTATACTTGTGAAGACCATGGGGGACTCCATACTCCTCGACTGCGGAGAGGGGACGCAGAGACAGATGATAATGGCAAAGGAGAGCATAATGAATATAGATAAAGTTGTGATAACTCACCTTCATGGGGATCATTTCTTCGGACTCTTCCCTCTGATACAGACATTGGGGATATTGAGGAAAGGATCTGAGCTAACGATATTAGGCCCCAAGAGCCTCGAACCCTTGCTCATCTCAATAATGGAGGGAACTGGATCCAAGCCTAGCTTCAAGGTCAACTTCATAGGGATAGAGAGGGGCGAGATTCGATTGGGAAATTTCATTTTAGAGTTCTTCGAAGTCGATCACAATGGTTTCGAGACTTATGGTGTGAAAGTAAAGGAAAGGGATAGACCTGGTGAGTTCGATCCCAAGAAGGCTGATGAACTCGGTGTTCCTGTTTTCATGAGGGGCTTCCTGCAGAAAGGCTATACTGTTAAGTTGCCTGATGGGAGGATCGTGAACCCGAGCGATGTGATGGGGCCTCCTAGGAGAGGATCCGTGCTCGTCTATTCCTCGGACACTAGGCCTGCTGAATCCGTGATAAGGGCTTCAAGGGATGCTGACTTATTAATACATGAAGCGACTTACTTGAATGAGCTGAAGGACAGGGCTGAGTCAACGGGACATAGCACAGCCCTGGAAGCAGGAGAGGTCGCTAGTGCCTCTGGCGTCAAGAGACTAATTTTAACGCACTTCAGCGCTAGGTACTCAGATGAAGACCTCTTTAAGTTTAGAGAGGAGGCTTCGAAGGCATATAATGGGGAGGTCTTGGTCGCTAAGGACTTCTTAACCGTGGAGATCTAGCCCCTGCCATAGAGTAGATCCTGCAGGGTGGCCTCATTCACCGGCTTACCTCTCTCTGTCCTAGGAGTGAGCCAATCCGCGAGGACGAGGGGGTCCCCATCGTAATATATCCTGAGGACTATCGCACCCAAGGGGGAGAACTCCTCATTATCCACGAGACTTACCCTGCCCACTATAGCAGCCTGCTTATGGAACCTCAGCGGCCTGATATCACCTCTCTTAGATATCAATAAGCTCCTAGCAGTATCTAAAATTCTGTTGCTCCTGAAGGAGTTCCTAAGTTTTGATAGTGGCTCATAACCATCTTTAGTAACTTTAATCACCTTAATTTCCCCTTCCTGTATCTCAACATCATCCAGCTCCTCGCTGAACGGGACTATAGTCTTCATCGCTTGAATTACCCTCTTCTCATCCTCCGTAGGATATACCTCAGCCTCAAGGATCAATCTAATTGAGAATTTACCATCAGATCCCAATCTGGGAACCTCCTCTCCAGAAATCCCCTTAACTCCTCTATCAGCTTGGGGAAGCCTCTCCTCCTGTACTCATCCCTCGGCCCATCATCAAGTCTCCCCCCGTACTGTGTTAGAATCGTTTTCAATTTCCCGTAAATTCTCATTCCTTCTTTATCAAAATCCGTCATTATTATAAATGTTTTCCCTCTAACTCTCCTCTCACCCAACTCCCTAAGATCTCTAAGGAGGCTTCCAGCATAAGTGTAATTCGCCTTTATTCCGAGGAGTGAGAGCGCCTCCTTATCTTTCGGTCCCTCTACCACTACCTCAACGGTCTCTGAAGATGCCCTCATGCTGATCTGATCCTTCCACTCCATGAGGCTTTCGAGCAGCTCCCTCGATCTCAACACAGAACCCATCGACTGTAGCCGAGATAGATTAATAAAGTTATTTGGCGACTCACCATTAGATTTTACAAAGGAGGAGGATCCATGAAACAGATAGCAAAGGTCCTGTTGTGTATGATGCTTCTGCTAGCGTTAGTCAACGCAACCAATGCATCAGCCGATCCTCAGGAAGTGAGCATAACTAGGATGAGCATCATAGCTGAGCTATTTGAGAATACATCAGTGAAAGTAACGGTGAACGCAGAGTTAAGCGTCCCCAGGAATTACAGCGGAACTATTAGATCCATATTCTTCCCAGTAATCCCGATAGGGATCTCTATGGAGAGCCCATCTAAGGGGATATCCTCTGTGAAGGCATTGTCACAGGATATATCCGCTCAGAGAATTAGTACGGAATCCTTCGGTGATGCTATAGTGATAAACTTTAAGGAGAATCTTAAGCCAGGCATTATGAGGAACATATCCTTCAGTTTCACTCTCACACCAACTACCGCCCTAGCTAAGTTCGATGATTCATATAGATTTGCTTACAGATTCTACAAGCCTAACGTCACCCTAAACTACAACAAGTCGATGATGGAGGCGATCCTACCTAGAGGAGCCGGTGTCACTAAGATAAGTCAGGAAGGTGCTCTGAGCATGGATCCCCTATCAGAGAGACTCGTTGCGATATGGATGCCTTTTCCTAACCCCAGGGGAGGAGGATGGGACTTCGTCCTTGAGTTCAAGATGATCGATCAGATCTCTCCCCAGCAACCTATTCCTCAAACGGGATCCCTTCAGCAACAGAATATGACGGGCCTTATATTCCCGCTGGTGATCTCAAATATCATCACGGCGAGTATGACTTTTGCCGCATCCCTACTCATGATGAGGAGGCAGAGCAAAGTCATCCCTATCAATATCCCAGAAGAGGGATACGATGAGGAAACCCTGGCTAGGGTTGAAGAGGCATTAGAGAAGCTAGATAGGGATGAGAGGGATGTCATAGACATAATATACAAGAATAATGGGAAGATCGAGCAGAAAGATCTACCCGAGCTTACTGGATTCTCGAAGAGTAAGGTCTCGAGGATCCTCAAGAGGTTGGATTCCATGGGATTCGTGAGGAGAGTATCGCAAGGAAAGACGAAGATCGTGGAGCTCAACCCGGCTCTGAACAAGATTTTGAGAGAATCTTCCGAAGGAGCTGAATGAACTTATTTTTAAGACATTTTACATAAGCTTAGAGAGGCTATTTCGTCGATGGAATACTTTTTCCCTCTCTAATGAGTTCTCGTATAACTGCCGAGCCTAGAGGATGAGGTTATATACTTTTACTTTAAATAAATTAAGAGATCTGTAAATGAAATCGGGGTTGTGGAGGACTCAAGGCTGAGAGGTGCCTTGAGACACTCTCCTTAAAACCGGAGACTCTCCGCAAAATGCGGGGGGTGGGATTTGAACCCACGCGGGCCTGACGCCCACCGGACCCTGAATCCGGCGCCTTGGACCTGGCTCGGCAACCCCCGCTGGTGCTCCGGCCGGGATTTGAACCCGGGTCTGGGGCTCGAAAGGCCCCTATGCTTGACCGGGCTACACCACCGGAGCAAGTTGTCTGGGGAATACCCAAATAAAAACCTTTTTCCAACTCATATACTTACGCCCAGGTGTTGCAGCTTCTCGCTGAGGTACCTGATGAAGTACTCCTTTAGGGTCTTAGCTGATGGGCTCATCGCCTTGAATATCTCTAGCTCAGCTTTCTTCTTATTCTGAAGGAACCAATCATTTTCCCTCTGCCAGAATTCATTCTGAAGGTTTGGAAGGGACTTATTGTCCAATGCGGCCTTATAATCTGCTTGAGTTAGGGGTTCTAAGGCGAATTTATAGTCCTTGAAGAATCCATCCTCTACGTCTCTCGTCAATATCCCTATGAACCTAGCTTCCGGTGTAGCTAAGTGAGGTATGTGAGCTGAGTTTATGCTATTGTATATCACAGTAGCGGCTATCCTGAGGGACCAAGGGGATAAGTCGGTCAGTACTGCTATGGGAACCCCCTCATCTGAGAGCATCCTGAGGAATCTCCTCATGCTCCTCGAAGCCTGTCCCTGCAATATTGCTATGGCTATCTTCTTCTCCTCAGGTATGCCTAACTCTATCATGTTCTTAGCGGGTCCGACCTTCTCAACGGCCACCACAGCTTTAACCCCTATCCTCTTGAACTTTATGTTCTCTGGCCTCGGGGGGACTGAGTATCCCATCTCACCGACTTGATCTGCCTTCAGAACCCTTCCAGATCTATCAATGAGCTCTATATCACCATATATCCATCCTCTGGGGTCGCTAGTTATGGAGAAGGCCTCTCTCGGCATGCCGAGGATCAGCTCCATTAATATAATTCTAGCATCAGTCTCCCTCTGATCCTCAGGGAAGAGCGTCCCCTTTAGCCTCTCCACCTTATGCAAATAGTAGAAATCTCTTTTTGTCATCGTTAGACCGTTCTCTAAGTGATCTAATGCCCTGCTCATCCCATAGAGTACTCCCGATAGGGTCCTCAAGCTCTTAGAGTGAGAACCCTTTATCTTCCCGTAGAAAGTCGGCCTGAATATGTAACCCACTCTCTCATCGAAAACTATGTTCCTCTGGGTGTTCGGAGGATATTCCAATTCCGGGAATTTCCCCTCCTTTATGGCTTCTGCAATTTCCCTAGCTATCTCCAGAACCTTGGACTTTACATCATTCATGCTCATCACCCAAGCTCCCCTTTATCCTCTCCATCAAGTTCTCAATTGGAGGCCTCTCCCCGATTATCTCCTCTAGAGTCCAAGATATCAGCTCATAATACATTTTAAAGAGCTCATATCTCTTTAATAACATCTCCTTTCTCCTTTTCCTCCCTAAATATATCCTCAATTCCCTAGCGCATCCTCTGAGGCCGAGCTCTATTTCCCTAGCGATTTCAGGCACATTCGCTATGAACTCCTTGCCCACGGTCTTGAAGGGAACTTTAGTGGATACTATGTGAACGAAGAATGCAATTGGCTCATCCTCAGGATTCTTTATCCCATATATACTCCAATCTATCCTCTTGATGACTTGGTAAGAGACATCGCTCGATGCATCGTAGAGCAAGGGTATCTTGTTAGCGTACCTATACAACTGTATATCCCCAGTAGGCTTTATCAATCCTCCATAAGCTATTGCGACCTCTACTATGAAGGGATGAGCTTCATAAACAGATGGGGGCCTCTGAACAGCTTTCACGAACTCCGGTTGTAACTCCTTCTTTATACCCGATTCGAAGAGCTCCTCGCCTAGAGGGGAGAGGACGCTCGGATCCGGCGGTAGGAACTCCTTATAGCTCCTAAGCGCTTCATAAAGCTTCCTTATATCTTCATCCGTTAGATCAGATGGTCTCTTATCCGGAGGAAGTCCAGCCATCTTAAGGACCTCGTTAGCTGTCTTCTTCCCCACCCTCTGGAAGTGCGTCATTAGGAAGGACTCGAGACTCTTAGTCCTCGTGGAGCTGAGTAGTCTCTGGAGCAGCTCAAGATCCACCCCTCTGGGATGAAATAGGGCTTCTTTGGGCCTGGGAGGGATCTTCTCAGTGCTCCTGGGGAATATGTAGAGATGACCCTCAGGATCCATGAAAGCTATCGAGATATAAGGCACTACTATAGCTGTCTGCTGTAAGTAATCTATTATCTTCCTCTTAGCTCTCGGATAGTTCCCCTCGAAGGTAGATTCTACTATCGTGAAGGATCTCCTAGAGATTCCCTTTATCCTCTTATCCAATATTATCGGCTCATTCTTCCTTATATCTATCATCATCGTTAGCTCGTAAGCGGGCCCCCCTTCCCTAGCTGATGTGATCTTGAAGGGCATGTTAGTCGTGATCTGGCCGTATAGAAGGGCCATAGTTCCACCGAGACCGAAAGTACCTCTACTTTGGATTAGCCTATACTTAGAGCTCACGAAGACCCTACCGAAGGCTAGAGGTATCTCCTCCGGATCCATCCCTATGCCGTTATCTGCGACTCTTATCCTGTACCATGGAAGGCTCTCCTCCCCTCCCTCCCTCTCTTCCCTCATGACTATGAGCACCTTAGGGGACCTGCCCGCTAGCTCTACAGCGTCTAATGAGTTCTCAACGAGCTCCCTGACTATCGTGTAAGTCGCCCTCACTGGATTATCGAATCCCGCCAGGGATCTGTTCCTATAGAAGAAATCCGCTGCACTTATCTCCTCTAGCTTGACCTTCTCGCCCATTAAACCCACCCTTGAGTCATTCTTTCTCTTCTTTCAGGGCTTTCTCAAGCATAAGCTCATCCATTATTGCCCTCTTACTCATCTCAGCTATCTTCCTCTCCATTAGCCTATAAGCAGTTGAGTGCATCGATCCCTCCAGCAGGGAGACTATCGCCTCCCTAGCCGCTATCACATCATAAGTCCTCCCTATTATTGATACAGTATGTCCATAAACAGATATTTTCGTATTAGTCCTCTCCTCAATATAAGTTTTAGCTTTACCCTTCTCCCCTATTATCCTCCCCCTCATCCTAGTCAGGGCATTTTTCGTCTCCCCGACGAACCTCCTTATGTCCATCACCTCGAGCACGTAATCATCCTCGAGCAACTTCATCGCGACCTCGGGGTTGAACCCTCTTCCTATAGCTCTAACGACGGATTCTAGCTTCATCGGGAGGAGAGGGTCCTCTAACTGCTCGGGAAATCTTAGCGTGACTTCCCCTGAGGAGCTATCTACATCTATTTTGGAGCCAGTAAGCTCCTCTATCTTAGCTTTAGTGACTCCCTTCTTTCCTATAAGTACCCCTATCCTCTCCTTAGGTATCAGTATCCTTATCTCCTTCAAACCGGGATCCCCTCTCCTTCACTATCTCATCAGCGAGTTCCCTAGGATCCTTCGAATCTATCCCATACTTCCTCTTAAAGAACATTATCACCCTCTCTAAGTCCCTTATGAGGAGGGAATAGGATAGAGGATGCTCCGTCACTACTGCTTGGGAAACGTCTATGATCCAATGTGAGTCTTTCCAGTAAATTATGTTGTATTCACTTAGATCTCCATGAACAAGCCCTGCTTTCACATAACATTTTCTAACATCCTCCAGTATAGCGTCCCTCAGCTCCCTAGGGCTCCTTAATTCCTCTAGGTCCTTGAGCAAGGGGGCTGGTGTCGCGTCCTCCCCTATGAACTCCATGACCACTATATTACCAGCTACATCTATTGGCCTAGGGACCCTGACGCCCCCCTCCGACATTCTCTTTAAATTTCTGAATTCTTTCTTCGTCCATAGATAAATAAGTTTCTCTCTATCCTTAACAATTGGAAATCTATGATCCATATAGTCCAAGTATTTCTTGAAATTTGCTGTATAGACCCTGTGTATCTTGACAGCGAGCTCGATCCCTCCCCCTCTCCCGGCTAGAACTACAGATTCCTTGCCTGAGCTCACTATCCAAGTTAAATCATCAATTACTCCCTTATTGAATAACTTTAGGAGATTCCTAACAGTTCTCTCATCGAAAACTAACTGTTTAACCTCGTAGTACTCCTCATCCTTTACTCTCTTCTCCCCCTTCTCTAGAGCCCTCTCTATCCTCTCCTCGATATCCTCGTAACTCAAAAGTTAGCCCTCCTCCAGGGTCGCCCAGTCTCGCGGCACGTAGCCCTTCTCTATCAACCACTCCACTTGCTGCCTATCGTACCTGACCACTATATCCCCCTTAGTCCTCTGAAACGGCCAGAGGGATATGAGCACTACATCCCCCCTCTTGATCCACGCCCTTCTCCCCCTGAGCTTACCCCTAACCCTGCATACCCTTATCGAATTATCCATGCACTCGACCCTGAAGTGTCCCTTTCCCAGAGGTTCCAGCACTCTCCCAAATATCTCAAGCTCATCAGCAGGTAGGAGCTCCTCCATCTCAGCATCTAGGGATCTCTCTGCCTCTTCCTTTCCCTCCCTTCTCTTCGACAAGCGATCACCTCACAACTTAGGGATAGGGGTTTCAGCGCCGCAGGCCTGGCACCTGAGTATCCAGGCCTTCTTCACTTTAACTATAGTGGTATCGGGCCTCCCGCAATGCGAGCATATAACGTAAATCTTGATGAACCTATCTAGTCTATTCTCAACTTGTTTAGGATCTATCCTCCTGCTGAGTATCAGCTTCCTATCTCCCTCAGTCAGGAAGTAGGGCGATCCGAGTTCCTTTGAGAGGAACCTCGCTATCATCTTCGGATCCCTATTCAGAGCGGTAGCGATCTCCTTGAAATTGACTATATGGGTCTGCCTTCCCTCTATAGTTATCACCGCTCTGGGCGGTACGAACCTCTCCCCACTCGTTACGAGCACGGGAATCTTACTCCTAGCCTCCTTTAGCATCTGGATGTACTCCTCCCTCGTGGACATCTTATCACCTTTGGCCGACGTAACCGTATTTACTTCCGCTCTCGTATAATAAGCCTGATGCCACCATATCATCGAGCAACCTCCTCACATCCTCGACCTCTCCCTTGAGGAGATCCGCTACCTCCTCGGCTGAGAGGGGGCCTAGCTCCTTCAATGCCCTTATTATAACTTTCATATCTTCCTTTGAATTCCTGGGCTTCGGCTTCTCCCTCAACCTGAGCTCCCTCCTCAGTATCTCGAGCTCCCTCAGGAGGATAGCGTTGGGATCGCGTACCTTCATGACCAACACTGGGGATAAATATATAATGTCTTTCCAGCTCTTCACTCTACCTATCAAATCTATTACGGACCCTGCTCTATAAATACTGCCAGTATCCGGATCTATGAGTAAATTGACGTCCTCGTCCCACGCCTTAACTTGTATTGATGCAGTACCATCGTGTAGCTCGAGCGTAGCGAAGGACCCATCCTCCCTCATAGTGGAGTCCAGCACGAGCCCCATTATCCTAACCCTAGATACGCTCCCCCAGGGGAGCCTGAAGTACCTAATGCCCTCTATCGAGACCTCTTCAAATTCACCGGCTAGTAGCTCCTTTATCCTGACCTTCTGAGCTGCCTCTATACGCATCATTCCCTTGTGAAGTGAGGCTTTTTAAGCAAATAACCTATGCGATTGAGCCTCGATTGAGCGTAACTCTAATTTAACCACTGGGATCCCCGGAAAGAGAGGCTCGTGGATGCTCCGAGCCCGAAGCGAAGCTAATCATCCTCACCATCAGGACCGAAAAATATATTAATGAGGGAGGGCTAATAACCTGGCCCTATGTGGGCCCGTGGCTCAGACTGGATAGAGCGCCTGCCTTATATGGCGGCTCCCGCTACAGGACGCCAGGGGAAAAGCGGGAGGTCGGGGGTTCAAGTCCCCCCGGGCCCATTCAGTTTTACCCTCAGGAAAAGTTTCCTAACGCTCATGTACCATAGTGCGAGGGCTGAGATAAGTGAGGTCAAGCCTATGAAGACGTAGAGAGCTGATATGAGGAGTCCCTTCTGATCAGATGAGAGTATCAATTTCGTAAGGGAGAGGGCCATGATTATGAGGAGCCATCCGGAGATAACTGTGTAAAGTGAGAGGATCGTCCCCCTATCCATATTATCACCTCAATGAGGTGTCAATAGGAAGAAGGTGAGTGAGGCGATTATCCCAGATATCAAGGAGAGAGTCGCGGCTTCCTTAACTATATCAGCTTCCCTCTTCCACTTCTCACTCGCTATTATCGCTATGAGTGATATAGGCGCTTTTGGATCAGGGTTAGCTCTTATCATCCCTTCATTCAGGATCACGGGCCTCCTCTCGATTTGCCTCCTCTCCTTAAACCCACCAACGGATGCTATGATGGAGAAACCTGAAACTAAGAAGGGGATTAAGGCTATCCCGAATATCGCCTCGGTATTTGAGATGACCGATATAGAAGCTAATGCCGAGCCCATGAATAAGGAGTTCGAGTCCCCACCGAATACCTTAGCTGGATACTTATTCCTGATGCAATAGGGGAGGAGGGAGGAGTGAAGTAATAGGAGTGAAGCGAGAGCATCCAGCCTCCCTAAGGAGATCAGGACTGGTATGAGGGGTATCGTGGAGGCGTATATTGAGAGGGGCATCATCCCGTTTAGAGAATCCATCATATTAACTGCATTAGAGAATACTGTGAATATTGCTAACATTATTGGCCAGTAGACATAGTAGAGCCTAGCTCTCCCTACCATGGGAAGGTAAGGCCTTGGGGTGACTTGATATAACGCTATGAGAACTATCGCCGGTAGTATGAGGAGAAGGGGTTTTGCCTTGGGCCCCAATGGGGAGATATCATCTAATAATCCTATTAAGAAAGCCAGACCTGATGAGGAAGCTACTGCGATAGCTGCGATCTCTCCTGTGAGAGCGTGGAAGAGGAGAGATGCTACGAGGAATGACAAGTAGACAGCGGGGCCGAGTGGTTCTGGGACCTTAGGTCTCCCCGGCTTGTGGACATCTTCGGAGAGGAGGCCCCTCTCTACGTAGCGGGGTATCATGGCTCTATGCAGTAGCTCCGAAGATAATACCGCGAGGGATGAGGCCACAGTTATCTCGGCTAACATTTTTACCTACCACATCGCACACTGCCCGATAAAAATATGATCGTGGCATCAATGACGGCGTTGGCATCGGCCTTAGCAGCTTACTTGACGACTGGAAGGTGGATAAAAATATCTGAGGAGAGGGGAATCGTCTCCAGAGACCTCCATAAGCCTTATGAAGCGAGTGCAGCTAAAATCGGTGGAATTCCCATAGTATTGATATTCGTAGTGGAGTCATCCATCCTCTCAATCCTCATGGATATTCCAAAACCCCTCTTAATGTTCCCAATATTCTTCTCATCGATCGGCCTCCTCGACGATCTAGCGAGCTTGAGGAATTCGGAGAAGATAATACTATCTGGCTTGCCCTTCTTGCTCCTCTCATGGCTCTTCCCAAGTTTCGAGCCTTTCAGCTCGATACTCACACAACCGTTGACCCTATTCCTCTTAGGGACTTTCTACGTCAACTCAACTAATACGTATGCGGGCTTCAACGGGCTAGAGGCGGGAGTCTCCCTCATAATATCCTCAGCGATCAGCTTCGTACTCCTCAGGGATGGGGAGTATGGAGGTTTCATCTACCTCCTCTCCCTCTCCCTCCTCCTCTTATCATTCCTCTTATACAATTGGTATCCCGCTAGGGCTTTCCCCGGAAACGTGCTCACATTCATGTGTGGAGGAACGATAAGCGCTGCATCTTTCCTTTATGGTCAATACTGGCCCCTAATAATACTCTCAATACCCCAGGGTCTGGACTTCTTGCTTAAGCTCCTCAGCTGGAGGAGGACTAGTGAGAAAGTACCTGCTAGCGTCTCCGGAGATGGCACCCTAATACCTCCACCTAACCTCTCACTCCCCTCTTTACTGATGAGATTAGGGGTGAGGAGGGAGCCCCGGCTCGTCACCACCCTTCTATCTATTGAGCTCCTCCTGGCCTTTGCTCTTCTCATATATCTTCCAAGATAGCCAGAGAGCCTTGTTAGCGAAGCTCTCATCTATTCTATTGATAGCCGCCCTCTTAGGTGCTTTCATTATTTCCTCTGGCCTCTCATAAGCTCTCTCCTTTATCTTGACCATCGCCTCAACGTACCTATCGAGCTCCGCGATACTATCGCTCTCAGTAGGCTCTATCATCAAGCATTCTTGGACTACCTGAGGGAAGTACATCGTTGGAGGATGGAGCCCCTCGTCTATGAGGGCCTTAGAGAAATCTAACGCTCTTACACCAGTCTCCTTCTTTATCTTAGCTAGGGAGATCACGAACTCATGTTTGCAGGGCCTATTCCTACCATAAGGTACTTCAAATCCAGAATCCATGAGCTTCTTCCTGACGTAGTTCGCATTTAGCACAGCAATAGCTGCAGACTCCCTCACTCCCTCACTTCCTAGCATCTTGAGATAAGCCCAAGCCTTGATTAGTACCCCCACGTTTCCGTAGAACATCCTAACTTTTCCGATGCTCCTAGGCAGATCGTAACTGAGCTTGTATCTCTCACCTTCCCTCACTATTATAGGGACCGGTAGATAATCCTTGAGCTGATCCACGACCCCTACAGCCCCAGCCCCTGGCCCTCCCCCTCCATGAGGGGCTGAGAAAGTCTTATGTATGTTCAAGTGAGCTACATCAACCCTCATGTCTGATAGCTTGACCCATCCCATTATAGCGTTCAAGTTCGCCCCATCGTAGTATACATAGCCCCCGTTAGCATGTATGAGCTCGGATATCTCAACGATCCTATCCTCGAATATCCCTAAGGTATTCGGATTCGTTATCATTATCCCAGCGGTCCTCTCAGAGATGGATGCCTTTAATGCGTTCATATCTATAGTCCCCTCTTCCGATGGAGGTACCCTAACTACTCTGAATCCTGCCATCGCTGCGCTAGCGAAATTAGATCCATGAGCTGTCTCAGGGATTATCATCTCATCCCTCCTCTCCCCGAGATCTGAGAGCTTCCTCCTTATGATGAGGGCTCCGACAAATTCACCTTGAGCACCGGCTGCTGGTTGTAAGGTATAGTGGGGGAGGCCAGTTATCTTCGAGAGCATTTCCTGTAATTCATAGAGTATGCTGAGTAAACCCTCAGTCAATTCCTCCGGGGAATAAGGATGCATATCCCTCAGAGCTGGATGATCCGCTACTCTCATGACGAGCTTCGGTGTGTACTTCATGGTGCAGGAGCCTAGCCAGTAAGGCCCGCTATCCACTCCGTAATTCATCTGGGCCAGATGGTTGAAGTGCCTCACTACCTCCGGTTCGCTAAGCCCAGGGAGCTTCAGCTCCTTCCTAATTAGATCCTCCGGTATTATCCTCTCTATCCCCCCTAGAAGAGACGCTATCTCCTCCTCAGGCTCAGCTATCACCGTACCTCCTTCCGCTCTCCCTATCTCGAATAAGCTCGGCTCTAGTACGTTATTTCCTCTCACCCATCTAGCCTGGAAGCTCATTCTCCCACCTCCCCCATTAGATCAACGAGCATATCTATCTCAGCCTTCCCATGCTTCTCCGTCGTCGAGAATAGGGCTATGTTCTTCCCCCTATCCATCTCAGGGAAGAGCCTCGAGACTATGAAACCTCCTAATATCCCATTTGAGAGCAATTTCCTGTTTATCCTCTCCCATGAGACTGAGGAGCTAACAGCAAGTTCCTTGAAGTTTATTCCGTTGAATGGTATCTTAAAACCTTCTACTTTGGATATCCTCTCCTTTAGGTAAGCAGTGTTGTATAATATCTTCTCAGCGAGCTTCCTCAATCCATTAAGGCCGAGTAGAGCTATGTAAATGGCTGCCCTTATTGCCATGAGCGATGAACTCGTCGTTATGTTGGAAGTAGCTTCCTCCTTCCTTATATGCTGCTCCCTCGTTTGAAGGACCATGCAGTAGCCCCTTTGTCCATCGACAGACTTAGTCATCCCTATCAATCTCCCTGGGAGCTGTCTCACGAAACTCATATCCATCCTAACGGCGAATATGCCCAAGGAGGGACCGCCGAAACTCATAGGACTGCCGAGATGCTGACCCTCGCCTACGACGAGATCAGCACCTAGGTCGCCAGGAGGCCTTATTATCGCCGCTAGGATGGGATCTATTCCGATAGCTGCGATAGCCCCCTTAGAGTGAGCTATATTAATGATATCCTCAGCTCTCTCCTCTAAGATCCCGTAGAAGTTGGGGAGCTCTATGTAAACCATCGCCACTGAGTCATCTATTAACTTCTCCAAGCTCCCTAGATCGACGGTCCCCCTAACTTCATCCATCGGTGCCTCGACTATCTCAGCGTTCACTGGATCTAAGTAAGTTCTCAAGACGAGCTTCCTCTCAGGATGTATATTAGATGCGATTACTATCTTCTTCCTCTTCTTAACCCTTATCGAGAACCTACCCGCTTCCCCTAACGCTGACCCGAAATCGTAGAGGGAGGCGTTAACTACGTCCATTCCGAGGAGCTCGGCCATAATTGATTGGTACTCGAAGAGGGCTTGAAGAACACCCTGAGATAACTCCGGCTGATAAGGTGTATAAGATGTGTAGAACTCTTGCCTGGATGCGAGTTCATCTACTAAAGGGGGTACATAGTGATCGGCCATGCCGCCTCCTGTGAATATGAGCTTTACCTTCTTGGGGAGCTTTGAATCTATCAGAGATTCTATCTCGATGTGATCTCTCCTTCTCCCTATTTCTGGAGGAGATTTAAGCAGAACCTCCTCTGGAACATCTGAATATAGTTCCTCTGAACCTTTCATCCCCAGAAAATCCAACATAGCCCTCTTGATAGGATCACTAGAGTTAGGTGAGAGGTGCGCTATCATCAGCTTATTACATACCCTTATAATTAAGATGATTTCGTCCATTAGAGGGGCCTCTATCATAATATGGCTGCAGTTGAAATATCGCCGTCATTATCAGATCGCGATATAATGTCCAAATTTATCTTCAACCTCCGATTTTAGATCGATGCTATGAGCGTCCGTCGATGGGAGCTCCGACTGAAGGTCGAGGATCTTCCTCTGCTCTCGTGAAACTTTCATTTGTAACTCATAAAAGTAACATTCATTTATATAGGATAAGGCCGGTTCATAATGGTACTTCAGTTATCATATTCCGTTGAGCCCCTCTCTCCAGGATTAAAATATGGTATTCCCGTTTTGGACCGGTGAGTTTCATGGTGGTGGTTTCCTTCCACATACCCAACTCCCTGATGAAGGAGTTGGAGAGGCTGGTGGAGGAGGTCGGGTTCACGAGTAAGAGCGAGGCGATAAGAGAAGCTATAAGGCTTCTGATAAGGGAATATAAGAAGAAAAGCGCAGGGGGTGTTGCATATTGATTTTTGCCGAGGAATCTGGATCCTCCCAAGCTAAGGAAATGCTGGATCTGTTCAGAAGGATATTCGATGGCCTCCCTCGAGAGAGCTCTGGAAGCGAGAAGTTTAAAGTGAGCAAGGAGGGAAAGGACAACTTAGGTGGGAATAATCGCATAATAAGCTCGGATGACTTCCTGAGATCAGCGAGATCTGTGAAGATAGAAGATCCTGATGATGAAGATTCTGTCACGGGTAACTTGATAATAGTGGGAGTGGGTGGCTGCGGCTCCAACACAATAGATAATATAAGCAAACTGGGGATAAGGGGGATAAAGCTTGTCGCGATAAATACTGATAAAGTCCATTTGGATGGTATAAATGCCCCCTATAAGGTGCTGATAGGGGATAGCATAACGCACGGCTTAGGGGCAGGGGGGAGGCCCGAGGTAGCTAGGGCTTGCGCTGAGCAAGATGCCCACAAGATATCGGATGCTCTAGGGAACAGGCCCGATCTCGTCTTCATAGCTGCTGGTATGGGAGGAGGAACGGGAACTGGCGCAGCTCCAGTAGTCGCTAAGATAGCTAAGGATAAGGGAGCGAAGATAATAGCTTTCGTCACGCTCCCCTTCAGGACAGAGGGGAGGCATAAGTACAAGTTAGCTCAGGAGGGGATAAGGCAGCTCAGGAAGTGGGCTGATACAGTCGTCCTAATCTCGAACGATAAGTTGCTGAAACTAGCTGGCGATAGGCCGCTCGATGAGGCTTTCATGATAGCTGATATGACTTTAGCCGTCATGGTAAAGGGGATAGCTGAGATAATAAGGAAGAGGACTATGGTAAATGTTGATCTGAACGATATAAGGACCCTGATGTCTGTGGGAGGGGTAGCTGCTGTAGGAATAGGGGAATCGTCAGATCCCAAGAGGAGAGGGGAGGAAGCAGTTAAGATGGCCTTGAGGAATCAGTTGATAGAGATATCGCCCGAGGGAGCTAGAGGAGCTCTTGTCGTAGTTTACGGAGGGAAGAACATGAGGCTAACTGAGGTCCACCAGATAACGGAGATAGTTGCCTCTAAGATGTCGAGTGATGCGATAATAAAGATAGGCGCTGACATAGATGAATCATTAGGGGACGGCATAAGGGTGATATTGCTCCTCACGGGAATAAGGTCCCCGGACATGCTGGGTCCTGACGTGCCTCTCAGGACGGAGCCCCTCAGCGTCTCAATAGATGGGAAGTACGATCCTGTGGAGGCCCTTGAGGAGATCCTCGGGAGCCCATATGTCCTCTGAAAGTTTTTACACACATTCCGGAATCTTCCACAATTAATTTTGAGAGCGCTCCCTTCCCGTGTGCAGGATAGAGGAGCACTTCCCCTATCCTGAGATGAGGGGAGGGCAAGCTGAGTTCATAGATGCTGTTTTGAGATCCCTTAAGGGAGGAATAAATGTTATTGAGGCTCCTAGTGGGTTAGGAAAGACCTCAGGGGTTCTATCCGCTATAAGTTGCCTTTCCGAGCTCGAAGGAGCAAAATTCATATATGCTGTGAGGACGCACAGTCAAGTCAGCAGAGTGATGGAGGAATGCCTCAAGTTCCCGAAGATAAGGATGATCGCTTTAAGGGGGAAGGGGGAGCTCTGCATCAATTGGAAGGTCAGGAGAATTAAGAATAACTTTTTGATGAATATGAAATGTGAGGAACTCAGAAAGCTAGGAAATTGCTCTTATTATCCATCTAAGATTAAAGAAGTGATGAGATGCCACGATCCTATCCTCCTGAAGGGGGATTCCTGCCCATACTACGCATCTCTGGGGATCATAAATGAGTATGATGCTGTGGTCCTCTGCTACCCATATCTCTTCGAAGAAGAACTTTACTCCGTGCTTAAGGGCTTCAACCCAGACTACTTGATAATAGATGAGGCTCACAACCTCAGGAAGTTCTGGCTCTCCCGCATCATAATTGCATTGGAGTTAGAGAAGCTCGAGAGAGTCCTGAGCTCATTATGCGAAAAATGGGAAGATTTAATGATATCTCTGCAGAGATCCGGATTACAGAGCTTGGAGATACCGAGAAACTATCTAATTTACCTTCTCAAGGAATGTCTATCATCTGCCCCCAAATCATTCGAGCATTTCTCCAAGTGGATCTTGAGCGAATTAGAAGGATCTAAACGCATCATATTGGAGCCGCCGAATATAATTCTCCTCAAGGAAGTCGATGGGAGCTTGGAAGATTCCCTCAAGAGGTTCAAATCCGTCCTCCTGATCTCAGGGACTTGGAGCGAGGAAGTGGCGAGGGGGGAGATATTAGGGGAATTGAATTATGAGCGTATATCTTTAGATCGCTGGGGGGAGGTATCATCGTTCATCGTGAGGGATTTCACGACGAGGTTTGAGGAGAGGAGCAGGTTAGAGTTCTACAGAGTAGCATCTACTTTAGCTGAACTCTCTGAAGCTGTAGTCGGGAATATGGGGATATTCGCCTCCTCATACGAGGTCCTTCAAGGCGTACTAGATGCTGGTTTTGAGAACATGGTTGAGAAACCCCTCTTCATTGAGAGGAAGGATATGGACTCGCATGAGCTATTTAGAATGATCTCAGAATTCAAGAGCATGTCCTCTATTGGGGCTATTCTTCTCGGGGTCCAAGGAGGAAGGAGCAGTGAGGGGGAGGATTTTCCAGGGTTGCAGATGACAGCATCAATAGTCCTAGGCCTCCAGTTATCTAAACCCAACACTTTAGGTAGAGTTCAAGAGATCTTATGGAAGAAGTACACAAAACTAGAGGATCCTACCCTTATAAATGCCTGTAGATCCGCTGTTCAGGCAGCAGCGAGGCCAGTGAGATCCCAGGATGATATCGGCTTCATAGCTTTCTTGGACAGGAGGTTCTCCAATTGCTTGAGCATGATGCCCCCTTGGATGAGGAGGGGAATTAGGTACATAAGGCTCGAGGACTTAGTCCCTTCAGCTCGGGAATTCTTTAATAGGAGATCCCCCGTGATCTTCAAGGGAATGGATGCTGCTGAAGATATGCCTCCCTCAAGCGAAAGCTGATGCTATGAGGAAGGAAGTCGAGGGCATCCTCAATGGAGGGGGGAGGCTCGTAATACTTTCATATGAGCCCAGGACCCTTAACATAATGGAGGAACTCATAAAAGGGAGAAGAGATGTCCTCTTAATCCCATCCTTCTCCTCACCTATTGTGACATCCTTGATGCTCCTCTTAGATTCCCTTAAGTTCAGCTCAGGTCTAGTAGATGAGATCTTCGGTGCTTATCTTAGAGCAGCGAGTTCCTCTCATGAGCCTTACAGACTCCAGAGGTCCTTTCTCCTCCTCCTAAATATGATGAAATCCATTGAGAGGCAGTGCGGATCCTCAGTCACTATGTACACGACGGAGGGCGAGATCCCCGAGTGGTTCCTCAGGATCTTCGATGGTGTGGAGGTGATATGATGGACCTCAGCTTCATGTTGGAGGCTATTTGGTACATACTTCCGTCTTACTTCGCCAATATGTCCCCAGTGCTCTTCGGAGGGGGGAGGCCCCTAGATATGGGCAAGAGCTTCAAAGATGGGAGGAGGATATTGGGAGATCACAAGACGATAAGGGGATTTCTCTCAGGTATAATCGTTGGTACATTAGTCGGTTTAATCCAGGGGAGGTCCCTTCAGGGCTTCGCTTTATCGCTAGGCGCTATGGTCGGGGATTGCTTCGGCTCCTTCATAAAGAGGAGGATCGGATTGATGGAGGGACAATCGGCCCCTCTACTCGATCAGGAAGGCTTCCTCATATTCTCCCTGATTTTCGCTTACCCGATAGAGGAGATAGCTATTGAGTCCGTGATCTTCCTCCTGATAATAACGCCTATACTACATTTTGGGACTAACTTCTTAGCTCACGCGATTGGGATAAAGGAGGTAGCTCATTGATGAGCCTAGACTCCCTCTCAGGAAGGATAGAGGAGAAGTACCTCGAGATCATGAGGAGGAAGGGCATCTCTTTGGATGATCTCATACTCATGTCGGATCGAGAGCTATCAAGGGAGCTTGGAGTCGATAGGGAAGTAGCTAGGGAGATCCTGAGGGAAGCTTCTTCCCTTCTATTGAGGCCCCTCACAGCAGACAAGCTCTTAGGGGAAGAGAGTAAGCTGAAGACCGGTATAAAGGGCTTGGATGAGCTCTTAGGAGGTGGGTTGAGGATTAAAACTATTACAGGGATATACGGACCTCCTGCCTCAGGGAAAACTCAATTCTGCATTTACATGACAGTAAGATCCTTAATAGATGAGGAAAGAGGTGGAATTTCCTCTGAGAGGGCTACATTCATAGATACCGAGGGTACATTCGATCCCGGGAGGGCTTCAGTCTTCTTAAGGCAGAACGGTCTATCGGAGAGGGAGCTCTCTAGAATAGATGTATTAAGAGTCAATAACGTGATTCAGCTCAAGGGAGCGCTCGAGGTAGCTGTGGATCACGTTAAATCCGGGAGCTCTAAGCTAGTCTGTCTGGATTCCATCTCTCATCCCTTCAGGCAGTATGGGGGGCTTAAGGGATTGAGGGAGAGGCAGGAGGACCTTCAAGAGGTTCTCATATCATTGAGGAGGATCGCTGAAAGGGGAAGCGTCGTTATAATGACGATGCATGCGATGAGGTGGGGGAGGGACCTCTATTCCAAGGGGGGTTTCGTCCTCTCACATGCACCGCATAACATGCTCTGCTTCAGGAAGGTGAGGGGGAAGGTAATAGTGACTCTGGAGGACTCCTCTTACCTCCCTCCAGGACAAGCGGCCTTCGTCATAAGGGAGGACGGTATCTTCGGGCTCTGATACTACATCTCGTCGTGAGACCCGTTATCGATGAGTTCTGATTTCAAAATTTGAACCGAAAGTTAATATATGGGACGCTCAGATATAATTTGTGAGAGTGAAAGACTCCTATGGAATATCCCTCGAATTGGATGATGTGGATGAAATATTGAGAAAGTTATATGATGCCGTGAATCTCCTCATCAGGGCCAGGGAGATAGCACCCGATGAAATATACTGGTTGATATGTGAGGCCGAAGGCCTCATCTCCTCAGCTTATACCATGATCAAGGTCAAGCTCCCTCCTGAACTCTGGCTCAGTGAGAGTATAAAGATCGATTGACTCTAGACCGAGATAAATATCTCTTAGCCATTTTAGACCCTTTATTTTAAGTCATAATAGGACCTTCTAAGTGGCTTCGATGAACGCGATTCCTAACGCGCTTCCTCACAATTTCATCATGAACCCAGTCGCAGATATAAAAAGTTCAAGAGAGAGGTGCGTTACTCCGACCTAATAGCACCACATTCTATTTTAACATCCCCGAAAGCCCCTATCTTCTTCTTTAATCCTTCCCGGACGCATTTCTCTATCGCCTCACTTATCGTAGCGACACCGAACTCGAAGTTCGGGTATCTCTTTACGAGCTCCTCTAAGCATTCCTTCGCAGCATCGACAGCGTAACACCTAGCTACGGGCGAGTATCCATCGCCATCGGGCTGAGTAGATATGTAGGTAACGAAAATCCCCCTGCTAGTGATAGTCATCCTCACAGGGACTATGTAGTTTTTATCCCTTATCCTCACTTTCCATATAGATGAAAGTATATTCTCCACCACGAGGAAGTTTCCCCTTCTTTCAGCTCTCGTGCTGACTTCCCAAGGTCTCAGGAACGTGACCTCGACACCCATATTTGCACCCCCCAGACCAGATCTGGATGTAGTATATAAAAAGGTTTTCTCAACGCAAACTTTGGTTCTTTTATAGAACATAATAAAAATAAACTATATAT
>JAVCBY010000094.1:0-25432 GCA_037917625.1 Thermoproteota archaeon
CTGAGGGGTCTCGGGGGCGTCGAGGTCCGCTCAGCTATATACAGAGTGGTGTCCAGATGCTTAAAGAGAGCTGTGACGCTGATAGATGCGAGGGCAGATGAACTCCTCAAGGAAGAGCTGGAGTTAACGCCCCTTCTCCTCAACATCCTAGTGGATGGTATCGTGATCTACGATAAGACTGGTGAAATAGGGGAACTTGCTTCAAGAGTGCGGCAGTTCATTGACTCCATGGGCCTCATCAAATATAAGACTCCCGATGGTAAGTACGGCTGGAAGAGAGTCGATGAGAGGCCCTTATCTCTTCTATGATCAAGATAAACCCCAAGTCTGAAGTCGACTACAGGATGAAGTTAGCTCAACTATACTTAGGAGATGCAGAAGACTCTCATAGGCGTGAATACCAGAGGTGCGGTTGCCTCCTCTCAACTAGCTGTTGAAAACGCAGCCAAAGCGGTGATAGCATTATACAGAATTCCCAGTTGGTCGCACGATCCATCGCATGAACTGAGGGATATCATCGGACAAATTCCCCAGAATTTAAGGCCATTAGTGGAGGAACTGGCGGATATAGCTGAACTCCTCGCTCCAGAGCACGGTAGAGCGACTTATGGTGAGCCAATTAAGGGCCTCACTCCCTGGGAGATATACAGGAGAGAGGATGCTGAAACAGCATTAAGACGCGCTAAGAGAGCTGTTGAGCTGGCAAAACTCATCCTGGAGGGACTCAAAGACTGGTTAGCGGAATCGTAAGCTTTAGAGGATTAATAAGTGCGGGGCCCCGAAGTGTGGGCATGAAGCCCCTAGTTGAGATCGTTTAAGTAGGGGATCCCCTCACTTGATGACCCCTCGGAAGTCACTCTACTCTCGATATACGTCGAGAGCGCTCCCTCATGAGATATTCAGCTTTAGGCACGTGGATCTCGATGAGATCTAGAGAAGGGATATCAACTAACTAGGTTGAGGGGGATCGAGGTAGATCGCGAGTTAATAGCTAGTGGAGCTAGCAGGATCGTCAGATGAGACTCAAGATAGGCTCGCGCATAGGAGAGTGACATTAGTTATTAACTGAGGTGAGGAGGTGGAAAGTCTGCTCTCCGAAATAATTAGATGCGGCAATTAGGGAGTTTCTCAGGTTACTGCGGGAAACTAACTGCTGGGAGATCAATGTCTACGGGAGAAAATCCACAGAAATGGGGCTTCCACTCCTGAAGGATGAGTTCCACTCATAGGAGCTGCATTATGACTGAGGAGCTGCTAAATCATATCCATAAGACCTTTGTTGAAGTTGGGCACTCGATTAGAGCTCTCAAAAACTTCAGCAGACCCTAACACACTTCATATCCATTTTTATTATTCACGAGGGGGGCATCTCCTATGGAGGAGAGGCTGAGAGAAGCCGCAACTGAGGCAGCAAAAGGGAGCTTTTTCCTGATCTCAGGTAATGCTACATCAGCTGCTATACTCGCATTGAACTCAATGATCTTAGCTAGGCTCCTTGGCCCCGATAGATACGGTCTCTACTCCCTCTCTATCTCCCTCCTCCCGCTCTTAGCTGGGCTCTCCGATATCGGGATAACATCATTCCTCACTAGGACGATGGCCTTAATGAGGAATGATGAGGGAGCTAAAGGATATGCATCATTCGGCTTGATGATCGCTCTCTCAATAAGTACCTCTCTATCGATAATCGGGATCCTAATATCAGGCCTTTACTCATCTTACATATTGAAGAGGCCAGATCTCTGCACATACGTGAAGCTCTCAGCTTTAGCAGTTCCCTTCGTGATGGCAGCGAACTCAGCTGCATCGATACTCTTAGGCTTAGGGATGGCGAAGAGGAGCTCTATGATATCAGTTCTTCAGTCAATATCAAAGCTCATAACTTCTGTATCTCTAGTTATAGCGGGCTTCAGCGTGCTTGGAGCTGTCTCAGGTCATCTGATAGGATACTTAGTGGCTGGTGCTCTCGGCCTCCTCCTGATAAGGGGGCATGTGAGCAGAAAGGTGAGTAGCTCCCTCTCCTCCCTCCTGGGATATGGCGTTCCCCTCTATCTCTCCTCAATCATAAATATGGTAGCTAATCAGTACTTAATAATGCTCCTTTCATCTTCCTCAGATTCCGAAGTAGGGAACTATTACGCAGCTTCATCTCTCTCATTAGCTTTAGAAATGGTAGCATCCCCCATAGCTACATCCCTTCTCCCAGCTTTCTCAACGTTCCTCGATGATGGAATTGAGAGGATGTTCAAACTCTCAGTCAAGTACTCATCCATCCTTATGGTGCCCTTAGCTACCTCCGTCATGATATTCTCACCCGATATCGTCAGAATTTTCTTCGGGAAGGGGTACAGCTCATCCCCCCTCTATCTCTCAATGCTCTCGATAAATTACCTCCTCGTTGGCTTCGGGTCCCTCTCCATGAGCCCTTTTCTCAGCAGCCTCGGAAGAACTGAGAAAATCCTCATTCTCACAGCCTCAAATGCTCTCTTCTTCATCCCCTCATCCTCAATCTTGATGAGGATCTTCGGGATACCCGGCTTAATAGCAGCTCAGATATTATCGAGCATATTTTCCCTCTCCCTGGGCCTCCTCGTCATCAGGAGCCTCAATGCGTCCATCGACTTTAGGAGCTCCGCATCAATATACATCTCATCCTTCATCCCAGCAGTCCCTCTCCTGATCATAGGAAGCTTCATCTCACCTCCTTTCAGGATAATACTCCTCCCCCTCTACTTTCTGATCTACATCTCCATCCTCCCTATCATCTCACTGAAGAAGCGTGATCTGGATCTCCTAAAGGAGATGGCCTCGAGAATGGGGATATTGAAGAGGTTCGCTGAGCTCATTCTCTCATATGAGGAGAGGATCATGAGGATGATAAGATGATAAGATGATAAGTTCCTCTCAAGGTGATCTTATCGAGCTCCTGAGGGGATCCGAAGCTCAGAGCTTTCATTTCAAGCTTGATGTCGGCTCATCCACTAATCTAGCTCATATTGTCATGCCCTCCTCTTTTACATCGCTATGTCAAACAAGTCTAGTGAATCCTCAGGGAAGGTGTATTTCACGCTTATGTTTCGCCTTTCAATAGAGATCTTGGGGAAGCCCGTTACAGTGCCGTAGTTAACAGTTCCAAAATGATAGATAAATGACCTAGATTTATAGCTCATTTGTGCTCCCCAACCCGAAAAACTAGCTGCCCCGGACGTGGGATGGTTAATGCCCCGAAAGGAGCAAAACATGTTTGATGGTCTTCCTCCAAGAAGGCTCCTCGATGAGCTGATGAAGCTTGGAGCGGGTTCACCCTGAAAGGAGGCTTATGAGGGCTCCAATGAACTCGAGAGGAGCCCAAAGCTGATGAATCCCAGATATGTGAGTCTTAAAGACTACATAGCTCAGAACCCCAATAATTCCCTACCTTAACCTAGCTATTATGCTCAGCGTACTGCTCGCCGCCTCAACGATTCTTGTCGGTTCATTTCAGCTGGAAAGGAATGAAATGGAATTATATCATCAAGGCCTATGATAGGATTCAAGGGCCTAATACTTCCCATCCCATTTTTAGTGGGGTTGGATGATCCCCCTGGGATTTGTGAGATCCAAAGAGTATAGCAGTCCCCTCGATGGGGGAGTTCATTCTGAGGTATGAGATCCTCAAGCTATCGAATACTCCAGGCATCATCTAGCTCTTTCAGTCACCACGCTCACCTTAAATTACTGGATAGCTCTTTTAGCTAGAACGATCCCTATTCTCGCATATTTTTCCAAAATAGGTCCTAAAAGCTAACTCTTTATTAATACTTTTACTTTATATATAAAATAATTACCCATTCACTGTAAGAAGGTTTTTAAATATCTTATCCTCTCGCGGTGTGATCAAGATGAGCAGGGATCGGATCATAGGGGCTGGAATTCTCCTCTTATCTGTTGCAGTGATCATATCATATCTCTACTTCATCTTCCTCACTGAGTTCTCCCTCCCTCTGCTCAAGATAACTGCTGCTGTAGCAGTCGTCGGAGTCTTCGGCGTGCTCGGATGGATAGGCTACACCCTAGCCACTCCCCCACCTAAGCCGATGGAGGAGATAGAGAAGGAGATAGAAGAGGAGATAAAGAAGATAGAGGAAGAGGAGAGGAAAGAAACTGCTAAGTAGGGAAAATAAAGCTGTGGGCTGGGATCAAAAATCTTTCTAGGGATATGAGTTGCCCAGCGCCCTCTCAAAGAATTATAGAGCTTATTGACTTCGTTGTCTTGCTGCTCTTGTATCAACAAGAGGGAAACGAAAGTTTCTCGCTTTTCCTTCTTCCTGATTTCGATGCCTTTTCCTCGTTCAGATGCATTTTCTCTCTCTTATGATTGTGCAACTCCCTTTATGGTAACAATCAGTCTCAGTACCCAGATCCCTCACAATTTTACGGAAAACTTTTATTACAGGTTTCTTGCTGGCCGGTCACGTCGACATCTAAGTTCAGCATGGTCTTAGATGGCGAGGATGTCACTGCGGCTTATCTCCTGAGCCCCCAGGTCGTCCCAATGAGCTAGAACATTAGATGGACTCTTGGAGAGGACTAAGGAAGTGAGGCTTTAACTAGAGGTTGAGGGGCCAATGACTTGAGTGAAGAGGGACTATTTATCTTCATAAGTCGGTATGAGAGCTTGAGATCGCTCCCAGTCGGTGAGGCGTATCCTCGTAAGATCGATGCTCTCGATGCGAGGGGCCATCCTCACCGGAGGAATTGGGTATAGGACCTAGCCCCTCACCTCACGATAGGGAATGCTCGAGCCTTCTATTTCTATTCGAGTGAGGCCTCCTCAGCGGTCCTGAAATAGGATACGGCTTCAGCGCCTTACTCCGGACGCTAGTCCAAATCCTCGAGATACTCAACCATGTCTCTGATCGTGACTCATCGAAGTGAGCTGAGCGATATCTCTAAAAAGTGATATCAATGCCTATATGGCTTCGTTGTTCTCGTTATTAACTTCAATTCCCGTGCTCATAGCGGTGGTCTCTCTAGTCTACTGGCTCAACAGGAAGTTCGCTGAAATGAATAAGAGGTTCCCCGAAATATATGAGAAATTTGAGGGGCTTGAGAGCGCATTAATATAATTCGCGATACTCTGCTCATGATCTCGGATCCGAGGATCGTTAACGGACAGAGATCCTCATGCTGAAGAGCCCCATTCATCCATGGTCCTGACTCGACTGAGTATCGCACTTAGGAGATGAGTGAGAAGCTCCTAGACAAGGACTCGCGTGATTATACGATAAGAGATACGGAGGAGCTGAAGAGGATAGCTGATCTAATGGAGAAGGGGCTTTGAGACGAAGAAAAGGGACCTAGTGAGATATGCATGGACGCTGAGGTACTATGCAATAGTTGTGAGGGCCGCTCACATATACTCAAAACTTTACAATAGAGAGATGGGAAGGATCGCTCTGCCCAGATTCTCCGAAAGCTTGCGGACCGATCTGCCTCCAGATCCTCTCCTCAATCATCAGGGAGCTTCTTATCTTACTGGGGGATCTCCCCAAGGGATTCATCTAGAGGGAGGGGTAGCTCATCGGAGATGTATTGGAGCTCTAGCTCTTCAGGAGATCTGGCCACCTGTACACGCCCCGAGAGTGGAGCCCCTCCTCACTCTGGTGTGACGGTGGGGAGAGACACATCGCCGGAAAAACCTGTGTTAAGTGTGATGGGGCCCCATGGGAGTATCGAGGAAGGGATTCGGGATGCGAGGAAAACTCAGGGAGACATTTTCTCCTGATACATCATCAGATGAAAAGCTTCTTTTATCCCGAAGCGATCTCGGGCAGGGCCAGGTAAGTATCTTTTACGTAGAAGGGTGATGAGGAACTGATCGTGCGTAAGGAGAGTCTCCCAAAAGCCGGTAACTCGAGGAATCTAATCATATTAATCGAGTTGATTTGGTCAATTGAGTATCTCCACGAACTTTCAAGGACTCAAGAATGTGGATCCACTCTCAAAATTATAGGATCTCGCCCGTCACGACGTCGCTATTTGTGTAAGGGGTAAGTCGGGCAAAAGCCTTCGAACACTCCGAAGCGAGTGATGAGGAAGTGATGTTCCCTCAGCAGGGGGTCTCGACATGCTTAATGCTCGTCTCATTTAAGCGAAGAGCTTTAATCTATCAGACATAGATGATTCCAGAGGTGGAAGCTCAGAACTTCGGGAGTCCTTTCATGGAAGGGAGTAGATCACATCGACTCTGAGACTGAAATTCCTTCATCAGATACTCCATCCGCAGGTGGAGAATGATGCTGCTCTCTAAAGCTTGTATCATAACTCCGAGTTGACAAAAAAGCTCATTTGGGAAGCTCAATCGATCCTCGAACCCCTGGCTACTATTTGTAAACGCACCTCCGGGCGATCACACCGGGGAAAATTTATTATGAGGTGATCATGAGCTTAACGATGTGGCGAGGATACTCCTAACTGCATCGTTCTCAGGCATACCTAGGGTCATGAGAGCTGCGAGAGCGCTCGCGGGGAGAGGGCACGAAGTATTCGTACTCGAGTGGGATAGAGAGGGGAACTTACCTGAGGAAGAAATTAGGAATGGAATAACTTTCATAAGATATAGAAAGAGATCGGGATATGGGAAGAAAGCAGCTTTTAATATGATCGGCTGGCTAATCTTTCAGTTATCATTTCTCCTCTCTAAGGAGTTCGACGTGATTCAACCGCAAAATCTGGATTCGCTTTTACCGACTTACATAGCTCTGAGGATCCTGAGGAGGAAAGATGTACCAATTGTATATGATTTAGCGGATTTTTATGCTGATGCCTACCTAAACATCTGGCCAATAAATAAAATCGTCGCGGCAATTGAGAGGAAGTTGATATCGCGGGTAAATGCATTGATCCTCGTGAGCCCAGCTCAGATAGAGCAAATAACATCTGAGATCCCTAAGAAGGTTCTATGCGTTTATAACTCCCCTGATGATATCCGAGTTGTTGAAAGAAGCAATGAAGGGGATCTCAAGATCCTCTATATAGGTTCATTCGAGAGGAAGAGGCTCAAATCATTATTGAAGTTCATGGAGATATCGGCCCAAGCTGGTTGTGAGTTCATCTTAGGGGGATTCGGGGAGATGGAAGATTATATAAGATCGAAGTCGAGCGAATATCGGAACGTGAGATTCATAGGTAAAGTAGATAGGAAGGGCATGTCTAAATATTACGCAGAAGCCGATATAATTTTCTCATATTTTGACCCAAAAGAATCGAATAACTATAAAGTTGCCGTTCCTAATAAATTCTTAGAGGCTTTAGCCTCAGGGAAGCCAGTTATAGTTGCTGAGGGAACTTTCCTAGAGGAAATAGTGAAGAAATATCAAATAGGTTTCCCCGTAAACTTAGAGAGAGAGGAAGAGGTGGTTGCTCTATTAAAGTCCCTGCCTACGGAGAGATCGCGCCTAGTTGAGATGGGGAGGAGAGCTAGGAAGGTCTACGAGGAGCTCTTCTCTTGGGATAAAATCATGCCTGAGTACCTCGATCTCGTAGAAGGGCTAATCGGCAACGTTTAAATTAGCCCCTAGACCTCAAGAAATCCTTTATAATAGATACTATTTTCTCTGAAGCCCTACCATCACCAAAAATATTTTGGTTATAGCGCTCGCTTCCCTCGAAATTCATGATAGCATCTACCATCTTATATCTATCAGCTCCAACTAATATGTTCCAACCCTCCTCAACGGTCTCCATCCACTCGGTCCTCTCCCTGAGTGTTACGCATGGGACTCTAAGGAAGTATGCTTCCTTCTGAATGCCTCCAGAGTCTGTCAATATCTTTTTAGCATTCTCCTCTAGCACTAACATTTCTAAGTAGCCCAAAGGCTTAATTATCCTGATATTTCCAGCTTCCTCAATTCTTTTAATTAGGGAGAAGTGTTTCATAGCTGCTATAGTGCGTGGATGGGCCGGGAAGATCACTTCCCAAGGGGATCCTGAGACTCCTTCAAGGATGTTCGAAAGCCTCTCCTTCGAATCGGTGTTCTCAGCTCTATGAATGGTTAGGAGAAGATAATTCTTCGGTTTGAGATTGAGCGCTTTCATAATACCTGAGGATCTTTTCGCAAGACCATAATATATTAGAAATGAGTCAAGCATAACATCACCTGTTAAAAATATATTTTCCTTAATCCCCTCCATTTGTAAGTTAGCTACCGGCTCTTGGCGTAGGAGCGAAGAGCAATGAGCTCGTGTGATCTACGAGGACCCTATTTATCTCCTCCGGCATAAACCTCTCATAACTTCTAACGCCCGCTTCTACGTGACCTACATCTATCTTGAGCTTCACCGCTGCAAGGGCTCCAGCTAAAGTAGTGTTCGTGTCCCCTAATACAATAACAAGCTTTGGTCTCTCCTTCTCAAGCACGCGCTCTATCCTGATCAACATCTCCCCGGTCTGGTACCCGTGACTACCCGAGCCCACCCCTAAGTGATAATCGGGATCGGGCAAGCCTAACTCCTCAAAGAAAAGCTCGCTCATCTCATAGTCGTAGTGCTGGCCCGTATGTATCACTTTGAAATCAACCCCCTTTAGTGGACTTTATGAGAGGGGCGAGCTTTATGAACTCGGGCCTAGCCCCAACTATATAGATGATATCAGGAGCCATTTCCGTGATCCCCTGCCCCAGGTAATTTAATTATTTTGGAATAGAGCTCGATAAGCCTTCTCGATACAATGCCCCAATTCATTTTATTCTCTACGTATTCCTTGCCTCTTCTCCCCATCTCATCTAGCTGATCCATATTTTCGATTATTTTTTTAGCCAAATCTACATGATTACCGGGTTCGAAGAGGAAGCCGCATCTACATTCATTTATTATCTTTCTGATAGTGCTGAAGTCGGCCACAGCAATAGGCTTCGCGAAATACATATACTGGAATATTTTATTCGGTAAACTTATTTCCAGCTGCTTACTCCTCACACCGGGGCTTACGCATAGATCCGCGGAGGCTACATAACTCATAGCATCCTCGAATGGTAGCCAACCGGTGAATACGACTCTGCCCTCTAACCCTAGATCTCTCACTAAAGCTCTCAGCTTAGGGAGCTTCATACCATCGCCAACTATGATGAACTCGAGGTCTAGCTTCCCCTCAAGTTCCTTCACCGCTCTTATAGGCACATCAACTCCATGAACTGGGTCTAACCCTCCAACGTAAACTAGCCTAAATCTTCCCCCTCTCTCATATCCTTTCCTCTTAATGACCTCTTCAACTTTCCGCATCTCTTTCAGATCGACAACATTCTCAACGCTCACTACTTTCTCGCTTTTAGCCCCTCTTCTGATTATATCCTCTCTGAAGGCCTCGCTTATAGTAATAATACCGTCGGCTAACCTTATGACGAGCCACTCCTCGAGCCTGAGGAGGTAGTAGAGAGATCTAGATAGAAATCTCGAGATGAGGGAATCTGGTCTCGCCGCTAAAAGAATTAAACTCGGCCAGTCTTCACGTAGATCTACTATAACGGGTATCCTCAAGAGCTTTCCAGCAATTATTGAGGAAAACGCAGCTGGAAGGTCATTGACATGTATCAGGCTGTATTTAGTTTTCCTCCTTCTCAGCGTTTCCAAAAGGGCTGTGTGCCTGAAGATCGCGTAGTAGAGGATTCCATATATGGTTCCTCCTCTTCTATCTAGGGGAAAGCTCACACGCTTTATGTTGAGAAGATCTCCTCCCTCTCTCTCAGGTTCACCCTCTCCCCTTCTAACTATGAGATCCACGTGGATCCCCAGATTATTCAGCGTAGAGATCTCCTTCCTAGTCCTTGGGTCGCGTGGGTAATAATTATCGAAGAGGATCATCAGAATTCTGCTCGTTACCCCCTCGCTCATCAGACGTGAATGAAGTGTCTAATTTAAAAATACCCTCTCATCCCATAGTTGCATCACAATTGATAATATTCTTTTTTAGTTTCGATTATCGTATAAATAATAATATCATTACTGCTGAAATTATAAAAATATTCAGTCAGGAGGACGCGTAGTACTACAGAAAAAGACTTAAAGATGCTCCGTTACATGTCATGATGCTCTCCTCAAGCGAACTCAGGGAAGTTCTCTATGATCTAGAGAAGTGCGGTATACTAAATAATTTAGGGATCAGAAAATTTTATATAGCACACCCAATAAATGTATATATATTAGCTTCATACTATGCTCAAAGTCTAGAAACAGATCCTCTCTTAATATTGGATGCGGGGTGCGGTATCGGCTACGGGAGTCGCATAGTAGCACACATATTGTCAAAAAAAGAAAGGAAATTCAGGATTATTGGTATAGATATTGATTACAATTCCCTGCAGATTGCTAGAAATTTTTTACCACAAGCGGAGTTCAAATTAATTGATTTAGCCTCCGATGATGTGTTACGCGAGTTCAGCGAGGGATCTTTCGATCTCATAATCGCCTCTGAGGTAATAGAGCACATACCTTCAAAATATATGGGAAAATTTTTCGAAAATATGGAATATTTACTTAAAGAGGGTGGAATCCTCATAATATCAACGCCCCAGAGGGACGTCTACGATCTCTTCACTTATACCGAGGGTCATATCAATGAGATGACTGCCCATGAGCTGAGGAGATTCGTCGAGGAGAAAACGAGATTAACTATATTGGATCACTTTGGCAGCGCTTTCATTAAGATTACTATCCTCAGGCTCCTCACTAGGTTAGGGATGTCCGCTCGGTATCACGATGAGAGAAGGGAGTTTAATATGTTTGTCAAGATCCTAAGAGGTATTATATTTAACGTTCTTTTTCCAATATCGCCAGATAGTCTACTTATGAGGTCTTTACCATTCAATGATATTACGAAGATGGCTATCTTAATAAAGAGTAGATATTCATTAAGGAGGGTAGATGAGGCGTTGCGGAGGGGCGAGGTCCCGACTTTCCAGATCATGGTCCTGAGGAAACAGAGATCATCCTCAACCCAGACTCCGATGGAGGGTCGCTCTAAAAACACGTAAAATTTATCATGAGGCAAGTAAATAGAGTTCAGCGGGTGAATAATTAATAGACTTCTCGATCATCCTTTCGATCCCATGCGAACTCTTGGCAGAGCGAGATACTCAGCTTCTCATTCTCCTATCGTATCCTCCCACCTCGAGAGGGGAAGGGAAACTCTCTAGCTCCACTGAAGGACCCTCAGATATAGAAGCAGCGAGTAAGAGGAACTGAATACCCTTACTCAGCTTAAGGGGAATCATACATCCAATTCCGCTCCCCTCTACAATGCACTCGCCTGAATTACTCGCTTGGAAAATTCCCTAGTGGGTCTCTAAGACCTCAAGCAGCTGGGACTCATGAGATCAATAGGATGATGACTCCGAGCGTTAAGCAGTAATATGAGAGCGGGCTTCAGCCTTAACTCCCGATTCTGAGACCTCTTTATACTCGGATTCCTCCAATCACTGTTTTCAGAAGGACTAAAAATGTTCAAATTTTAATATCTTATTGTGGATATCTTAGTAAACTTTTCTGATTATCCTCTCAGTGCCATCCATACTCCTGACGGAGTAGGATACCTCCACCCTCCCGTCATACCTCTTCCTTATCTCGAAGGAGAAGGGGCCAGATCTGAACTTAGCTGAGAAATCCTCGGATATAGAAGCTGCGAACAAAAGACAATCCCAAATCTCCTTACTCAACTTAAAGGAAAGGGATACAGCCTCCTGGATCTCGTCCCCCTCCTTTCCCTCCATAACGCATCATGTCAATCGCTACTTAAAAATATTATGCCAAGTGCATTGAACAGTTGAGGTCTTACATGAGCAATAGGATGACAACTCCAAGTATCGAACAGTAATATGAGAAGAGATGGAGTCTGCCCTTCCTTATCACAGAGAGCAGGAATTTTATTGCAATTAAGCTAGTGATGAATGAGCTCAATAGACCCACTATATTCTCTGCGCTCAATATCTCACGAACTGGAGATACGAGTAGCTCTAAGATCAGGAATCCAGCTAATGCTGGTATTGAGAGGAGGAAAGAATATCCTATAGCCTCATCTCTCCTCAATCCGCTCAGGAGGGCAGCTGATATAGTGGATCCCGATCTAGATATCCCTGGGAATATGGCTATGGATTGAGCGAACCCTACGATTAGAGCTCTCTTCAGATCGAGGGGCCTCCCATCCCTAGCCCATCTCGTCGAGTAAAGTAAGGCTGCTGTGATCAAGAGCCCTGCTCCCACTACCCTCGAGCTCCCGAATATCTCCTCGATATCTCGAGCTAACGCTAAGCCGAGGACGGCTAGCGGGATCGTACCCACTAAAATATAGAGGGGAAGCTTCCTCTCAGGTAAGGAGAACGCTGAAGGCTTAGGCAGCTCTGAGAGGCCCTCAAAGAATGATTTGATGACGCGAAATACTTCCTCATTGAAGGCTACGATCACCGCGAGCAGAGTCCCCGCATGCACTATCGCGTTGAAGGTGACTGAGCTTCGGGATATTAAGATCATCTGAATTAAGACGAGATGGCCTGAGCTACTTATCGGGAGCCACTCAGTCAGCCCCTGGATTATCCCTAAGATCAAAGCTTGAGCTATTTCCATAGCTGCTCTCGGGACATGATCATTTTAATTTTTATCTAGAGCTAGCGGAGGGGTATTATGGAAGTAAGGGAAGGGAGACTCACAGCTAGGGTAAGTCTGAGGGATGATGAGAAGGGGATATCTCTAGATTTAGAGCTCAAGAGGAATGGAAGGCTCGGGTTGAAGATACATGAGAGATTATCTGATATTAAGGAAGTATTGGAACTCCTAGAGAGGCCTCCTTGGCTCGGGGAGGAATCAAATAGCTTAGTGAGGAAAGCTCTGCTCTCAATAATCGATGCTAAGTTGAGCGGTACTGGAGAGTGAGGCTTATAAGATAGCCCTTCATCCAGCTTTATGAGGAGGCTCAAGGTAATACGCAGGATCGATATTGTGTGCAGAGGAGCTCATAGAGTGGATGAGTACAGAGCTGAGGGCTACCTCCTCTCGGATCCACCTGAGGTCATAGCTATCATAGTTGAGAGGGATAATGAGAGAGGGGTAACTCCTTACATATGGCTCGGCACTTTCAAGAGCTCGGATGAAGCTATGAACTCCCTCAGGGATATGCTGTACAACATAGGGAGGAGGGAGGACAGGGGATTTGGATGTTATGAAGCGATCAAGATCTAATTTCATTACGGAGGCCTCAACCCATCAGATACTCCCATTGAGACTGAGTTGAGATCCCTGAAATTTTCCGAGATCTTCGAAATTTATTCACGGTAATTGGCGTTCCGAAAATTGAAGCTTATATGGTCAAACAGCTCCTCGAGAGGTATGCAGATGCATAAAATGGACCTCCTGAAGAGGAGTAACTCCCACTCCTCCAGGGTCATCCATTCATAGATACTTCCTCCTTTAAATTTCTCCAGCCCGATTCATCTGAGCAGTGGGTAGCATCATAACTTGCGATGTTCATACACTCCAAGTGTCGAAAGGGCTTCCTCGATATCCTGTTGAGAAGGACTGATTCCCTCCAGAGCGCATTCCCGATCTCATATGAGTGAGCGTTAATATAAAATTCCCCTTGAGGTGATCGAGTGAGCCAGGTCCATCTAACTATTCAGTAGAGCTGATGCATCGAATACTATCATCTCTCCTCACGACTCGCTCTCACAGCGTCAACTATCTCCTCCAGTGGAATCTTCTTGAGAATAGCTTGAGCTTTCTCCAGCATTTTCCTTATCTCCTCCCTTCTCCTCACTTCCTCCTCTAGGGCCCTCTTGATGACATTACTAATCGGAATTCTGTAACTCTTCAATTTTTCGTAGAGCTCCCTCCTCACCTTCGCAGATACTGTCACATACCCCATATTATGTCATGTAGTGTTTATTGTATAAAATACTACAATGAGTAAGAACAAGTCCGCTGCCTCTAAGTTCATGAGGGATTGAGAGGATTAGTAGCTGGATCTCATATCAAGTTACTGAAGAGCTTCAGACTCATCATCCGCAAAGAGCGGCGAAACATAGAAAACTGAGGGGGAGATGAGTCGCTCCGCTAATCTTATTGGCCCCCGGAAGTTTTATACAAGCGACCGTAAATCGGTCTGAAGTATGCGCATCTATCTGGACTTATCTTGAGCTCCTCAGGATCGAAATCCCCGAACTCAACAGGAGCTCCCCTTATTATGACGAAGGGGATCAAATCATCCCCCTCGCCCATCAGGAGGTGGGCAGCAGATGCTAGATCATCAGCCACGTTGAGAGTGGTAACTAATATCCTCTTCCCATAAGCGTCACTCTTCCCCCTGTAATCCCTTATCCCCCTGAAGCCAGCTATCCCTAGGGCGAATCCAGTAGTCCCCATCCTGAGTGGGGAGAGCTTACTATCAACTATTATGACCCCCACTACTTTACCGGTCCTTCTCATTATCTCATCCCTTATCCTCTTAGCCTCTAAGTTGGGATCCTCCGGCCACAATGCTGCGAATCCTTCAGGAGCATTCTTATGATCTATCCCAGCATTAGCGACTAATATGCCATCCTTAACAGTCAATATAGTCCTCTCAGCAGTCCCCAAAATGAGATCAGAGTTCCTTATGACTAGTTCAGCGAAACCCGGCTCTAAACCGGATTCCTCAGCTAGCTTCACTGCTTCCTCAGATGGCTCTATGTCATAATTCACGAACCTCCCCTGGCTAGCAGCTACAGCTTTATCAGCTACAGCTATCACATCTAAGTCCAGGGGATCGTAGAGATCGAGGAGCAAGCTGACTATATCGTCCCCCTCAACTATCTTACGGGTCCTTATTGCGATTAACTCCATCCTCCAACCTCCAGCGGGCATCCTATCTCAATAGATAAATTCAATAACTCTCTAGCTATCCTCAGCTTCTCCATCTTCCTCCTTATATCCTTACCAGCTGCGATATCATACTCACTCACGGCCTCGAAGTCCATACCAGCTAGCCTTATTGACTTAGCCCCGCACATACAAGCTAGGAAGACTGATCTATCTCCATCGGTGAAGCCCCCGAAGTTATGAACTCTCTCCGTAGGCTCTACTTGAGTGGTCGCTACTAGCTCTTGAATGCTGGGGACGAACTTAATTAGCCTCTCCACATTATCCCCATGAGCGTGCAGGACTTTGATGGAGCTCATCGATAGTATCTCCGGAGGACCGTCTAAATCGCTCACTATAACATCAGGCTCCCTCCCGAAGAGCTTCAAGTAGTTCAGCGAGGCTGCATCAGCTGTTATAACTATGCCACCGAAATCGAACCCCCTGCTCAGAGAGGGGCCATTCCCCACGACTAAAACATTCTCACCTCTTATCAAATCTTCTAGCTCCTCAGAGAGGTCCTTCTTCCCGATCATGAGGGAGTCCATGACTCTAGTAGCCCTTCTATCAGCTTCAACATCTAGCTTCAACCTCTCAGCTATCTTGAAGTAGATGGGCATCCAGAACCCTAGATCTATCTCCCTCACAGAGGCCAACTGAGGTCACTTTAAATAAAAACCACTCAGCTCGAGGGGGGAGAGGTTGTTCCTAAGGGCGGACCTCTCTGGAGTCAAGATAGGATTAGGTGAGCCTGTTAAAGTAATGGGCGCGATAAATCTGAGTCCTGAGTCCTTCTACAAGGGGTCAGTGGCTAGAGATCCTGATGAAGCCCTGAAGAGAGCTGAGAGGATGGTGGAGGATGGAGCTTCCGTAATAGATGTGGGTGGGATGAGCACAGCTCCCTATTTAGATACTCAAGTGAGCCCTGAGGAGGAGAAGAGGAGAGTAATACCTGTCCTGAGGAAGCTCTCTGATTTAGGCGTGCCAATCTCGATAGATACTCAGAGGTATGAGGTAGCATTAGCTGCTGTGGAAGCGGGGGCCACGATAATAAATGATGTGTCGGGCCTCTCCGATCCCAAGTTAGCGGAGCTTATAGCATCAATGGACCTCTCCTTGATCTTAGGGGCTAGGGGGAGCGTCATCGGGGAGGATCCGATGAGGGAACTCAGGAAGTTGTTGAGAGAGGCTTTGAAGAGAGCGATTGGGATAAAGGAAGATAGGATAGTCATAGATCCCTTAATAGGTTTCTTCAGGGAGCAAAAGGTCCCTTGGTACGTCTGGGACTCTGAGGTGATAAGGAGGCTGAGGAGCCTCCTCATACTGGGGAGACCAATTTGCATAGGTGTATCGAGGAAATCATTCATAGGGAAGATTACAAGTGAAGAGGATCCTGAAAAAAGGCTTTTCGGGAGTCTCTCAGCTACAGCTATAGCTGTTTACAATGGAGCTAGTTTGATAAGGACCCATGACGTTAGGGAGACTGTCCAAGCGATAAGAGTGGCTGAGTTCATAAGGGAGGAAGTTGCTCATGTGAGGGTAGGGGAGGTAGAAGCCTATCAATTCAGTTTCGATCTGAAAGCTGAGGACCTCGAGGACTTCTTCATCGAGATAGGGTCCCATCCTCAAGGAGCTGCGAGGATGTCTGAGAAAGCTGAGATGAGAGTGATATACATGAGGGGGGTCAGTAATCCAGTGGCTCTAGTGATAAAGCAAGAGATGTTAGCATCTGGAGGGGAAGCAGCTCTCCCATCTAGCTCAATAGTGTTCGGGAGTGAGAGAGTGGATTTAGTCGTGATAGGGAACATGAAGCAACTCAAGAGGTTGATGGAGAAGATGGATCTCAACTATAAGATAGGCGGGAGCCTCTCAAAAGATTTCGAAGCAGTTAGGGATGCATTATCAAATTTGATAAGATGAATCAAATTCTTCTCTTATCTCATCCAATGTAGAGGATCTCTCAGCGTATATATCGTGCATGTGCACGCTCTCCATACTCCTTACGGCAGCGAAGATATGCGTATCCCCGGGCATTTGTCCGAACTCCTCTAGGAATAGGTGCAATATCTCCCTGACCACGTCCTCAGCTAGCTTAGCGTTACTCAAGGAGTGGAGTACTAAGCCCCCCTCATCTGGCCTCTTCGTGTAAGTCCTCAGCGGGGAGCTCATAGCCCTCTCAATTATGCTAGCTAACTTATCCGGATCTGGATGAGCTTCCCTAGTGCTCACCTCTAGTATGCCCAAGCTCCTCTGAGTGTGGGTCGCTGGAATCTCAGAATTAGTGTAGGCCCTTATGAGCTCAGCTGTGCATGGACAAGCTGTCATGCCCAAGACCTCAACTCTAGTCTTATTTATGACTCCATTAGAAGCCACAGAGCTTATCTCAACTCTGTAATATTTGAGGGATTTAGAATCTTGAAGGGGAGCATCGAACTTAATTGAGATACCGGAGGCATCAGCGTAATTCAGCCTCTCAAGGAGCAAAATTGCCACTTCCTTACAGAGGTCCCAAGGCTCTTTAGGGGGATCGGAGAGCTCATATATGACTTCCACTTGCCTGCTGAGATCGACCCCTCTCCTCTCCTTAGGTAAGCTGACCCAGATATCTGCATCAGCGAGCAAGAGGAAGCCGTTGAACTTCACTGGGACCTTCAGTCCAAAGCTACCAACTCTATCGAGCTTTATCTTGTGAGAAGGGGCCTCTGAATGTATATCTCTTACTCTCTCAAGTAGTTCCTCCGGAAGCCGCATGAGGCTGAGGATCGAAAGCCCAATAAAACTCTTTCGCTATATTTCTCAAGCATCGAAGATGAAAGTATTTTTAATTAGAGTGCCATGAGCCCTTATGAAGCTGAGCATCCTCAATCACGTCATAGGCCCCGTGATAAGGGGGCCCTCCAGCTCTCACACGGGGGCATCTTACTTCATCGGGAAGTTAGCTAGGGGTCTTCTCTTGGACGATCTCCTCGAAGCTAGGATAATATTCGATGAGAAGGGCTCGTACGCTAGAGTCTACAAGCAAGAAGCTGGCGATCTCGCGTTCGTCTCCGGATTATTGGGCTTAGATTTAGCGGATGAGAGGTTCAAGAGATCTATTGAGTTAGCTGAGGAGCTAGGGATAAAGGTGGAGTTCTTCCTATCCGATTTAGGCAGGGAAGCTCATCCGAATGAAGTGATCATAGAGATGAAGGGAAGGGAGGGGGAGCTGGTAGCTAGAGCTAGATCCATAGGAGGGGGAATGTTCGAGTTCCTAGAGCTCAATGGCAGTCCAGTTAAGTTGACTGGGGAGGAGTACATCCATTTGGTAGAGGGACCTGAGTCTGAGAGATCTTATTCCTTCGAATCCGGGGGTAGGAGGATCTCGATAGTCAAGAGCGCTGAGCCCCTCCCTATAGAGAGTGAGAGGGTCCTCGAGCCCATATTCCTACCCATGAAAGGTGAGGAGATATTTTCGAGCGGATCTGAGGTAGAGAAGTTCTGTGAGAGGGAAGGGATCAGCTTAGGGGAAGCGGGATTACGCTATGAAGCTGAGCTCCTAGGGATGAGCGAGAGAGATGTGTTAAAAATAATGATGGAGAGGTACAGGATAATGAAGAGATCGATAGAGGAGGGGTTGAGCGGTGAGCTGAGCTTGAAAATACTGAAGCCATCAGCTAACTCCATCTTGAGGAAGCTTGAGAGAGGTGAGTTAGCTGTTGGAGGATTGCATACTAAAGCTGCAGCTCTATCTATGGCTGTTATGCATGCTTGCAATTCCAATGCTTTAGTCGTAGCTGCTCCGACTGGCGGATCTGCTGGCGTCATCCCAGGAGTATTAGCAGCTTTAGAGGAGAGATTCGGCCTATCAGAGGAGGAGATAGCTAGATCTCTCTTCGCAGCTGGTGTTGCAGGTCTCATAATCGGGAAGAGAGCTACTTTCGCTGCTGAGGAAGCTGGCTGCCAAGTGGAGATAGGGGCAGCTGGAGCTATGGCATCAGCGATGGTCGTAGAAGCTTTCAATGGATCTTGCAAGCAGGCCCTAGATGCTGCAGCTATCTCCCTCCAGAATGTAGTTGGGATGGTCTGCGATCCTGTAGGAGGCTTCGTAGAGGTACCCTGCCATACTAGGAACGCTATAGCTGCTGCCTCAGCCTTCGTCAATGCCGACCTAATAATAGGGGGATATGAGAACCCCATACCCTTCGATGAGACCGTAGATGCTATTTACTCAGTTGGGAAGATGATGGCATGGGATTTAAGATGTACAGCGATGGGAGGATTAGCTGTTTGCCCATCAGCGATGAAATTCATGCCTAAAACGGGCTAAAGGTCGATGATAAAGCCCGGGTAATTTAATTAATTTTCATAAAGAATTCTTGGACTTTTTCGTAAAATTTATTTCGAACAGAGGGCGTCGACTCGCACTAAAAGTTTAAAAAATTAAGGGGGGTAGCTCCGCGGGTCCTTATGGGCAGGTTATCCAGGAAGGACATCATAGAGTTATCCAATAATTATATGATGACGAACATCTTTAGATGGTGGGAAGACGATCCTATAGTCGTTGAATCCGGAAAGGGAGCGATAATAAAGGATGTGGATGGGAGGGAGTACATAGATCTCCATGCTATGCACGCAGTCGCATCCCAAGGTTACTCTCACCCTAAGATAATAAACGCAATTAAGGAGCAGCTCGAGAAGATCTTCATAGTCGCTACAGATTTCTACAACGAGCCTCAGGCTTTACTCGCTAAGAAACTGGCTGAAATAACGCCAGGGAAACTGAAGAGGAGCTTCTTCGTGAACTCAGGTGCTGAAGCAGTTGAGACAGCCATATTGCTCGCGAAGAGAGCTAAGAGCAGGCCCGGGATAATGGCCTTATGGATGGCCTTCCACGGTAGGACTCATATGCCCAGAACTCTTACGGGCTTCTCGAAATATAAGAAGGGGATGGGTGCATTCCCATACGGCGTCTTCCATATTCCGAATTACTACTGCTACCGTTGCCCCCTAGGCTTGGAGTATCCTTCATGCAACTTACAATGCGCTAGGATGGTGGATGATGCTCTGAAGTATGCAGCGCCTGAGGAAGTAGCAGCTTTCATAGCTGAACCGATTCAGGGGACTGCGGGGAATATAGTACCGCCCGATGATTACTTCAGGACCGTTAAGAAAATCTTAGACCAATATGATATACTGTTCATAGCTGATGAAGTCATAACGGGATTCGGGAGGACTGGGAAAATGTTCGCAATAGAGCACTTCGGTGTCGAGCCCGATATAATGACTATGGCTAAAGCTTTGGGCGGTGGATTCCCCGTAGCTGCAGCTATAGCTACTGAGGAAGTTGGGACATCGTTCAAGCCCCTAGATCATTACTCCACATACGGTGGCAACCCCCTGGCTATGACAGCAGCTTTAGCGGCGATAAGCGTCATAGAAGAGGAGGGGCTCGTTGAGAAAGCTGCGAGAGACGGGGAGTACATGCTGAAGAGGTTGAGGGAACTCATGGATAAGCATGAGATCATAGGGGATGTGGATGGGAAGGGCCTCCTGATAGGGATGGAGTTGGTCAAGGATAGGAGGACTAAGGAACCGGCTGTCGAGGAGACAGTGAAATTCAGGTCTGAGTTGAGGAAGAGAGGCGTCATAATAGGACCTCCTGGATGGACGGGCTCTAGGGTTAGGATAAATCCTCCGCTCGTGATCACGCGGGAGCAAATAGATGCTGCAGTAGAGGCGATAGATGATTCTCTAAAGGCTATTAAAGGATAATTTTTATTGATCCTAAGATTTTTAAGGGATAATCCTAACATTTTTTAAATATTCGAAAAATTAATTCTAATCTCTTCATTAAAAATTTTTAACAGAAAGATGACAAGGGATTTTCATTATGAATTTTCACACGATAAGTTTATATTATAATGGACGACGCCTCCTCGGGGGTCCCTTATGGAGAGGACCGCATGGGTATTGGGAATCATCCTTCTCATAGTTGGGCTAGCGATCGGCTACTTCGCTGCTGGCCCTGGAACCGTAAAGACCGTTACGCAGACAGTCACGCAAACTGTCACACAAACCGCTACAGTACCTGCTGTAACGACACCTCCAATTAAGGAGGTCGTAGTGAAGGTGGGGGTCCTCCTCCCGCTTTCAGGCGGTTCAGCTTTCGATGGGCAGGAGGATCTCAGGGGAATACAGCTAGCAGCATTGCACATAAATCAGAGTAAATATGAGAACATAAAGTTCAAGATAAAGCTAGTAATAGCAGATACTCAGACGAGGCAGGACGTCGGAGTGACTGAGCTCAGGAGGCTCGATCGAGAGGGCGTAGTTGCGATCCTAGGAGCTTTCAACTCCGCAGTGACCTATCCCACAGCAGGCGAAGCTGAGAAGATAGGCCTTCCTTATGTAGTACCAGAGGCAATTGCTGATAGGATAACGGCTCAGGGATGGAAGTATGTCTTCAGGACTTGTGCAAACGCTAGCAAATATGCATACGACACTCTCTGGGCTCTATCCGATATGGCGAAGGCCAAGGGTGTCGAGATAAAGACAGTAGCTTATATATACGAGAACTCCGACTTCGGAGTGTTCACTGTAGAAGGTCTCAAGAAGTCCCTAAACAAATTCTTCCCTGATGCTAAGGCCGTATATGAGGAGAGCTATCCAGCTGAACAGGTAACTAGTATGGACGATATGGTCGCGAAGCTCAAGGCTGCGAATCCAGATGTCGTGTTCCATGTAGCTTATCTGAAGGATGCGGTGCTCTTCGTCCAGACGATGAAGAAACTGGGATGGTATCCTAAGGCTTACATAGGGACTGGGGCAGGAGGACAGGCGAGAGTGGAGTTCATAGATCAGCTCAAGGGTGATGCAAACCTCGTCTTCACTCAAACAGAGTGGCAGCCCGACTTCCTGACGTCAAAGAGCTTGGCTAAGTGGGCTTGGATAGATGAGGATTTCAAGAAGATCCATGGGAGGAGCATGACAGGGAGCTCGGGCCTCAACTACGTTGGCACTTACGTGCTGGCGGTCGCTATACAGAAAGCTTTGGACTCGGGAGCAGATCCGAATGATCTCGTAAGCTTCAGAAAAGCCATAAGAGATGCTCTTGAGACCGTAAAGATACCAGCTGGTGAGCTGCCCCTAATGCCTTGGGGAGTCGACTTCACTAGAGCTCCGAATCACCAGAACCCAGAAGCTGCTGTTGCGATGGCCCAGATATTAGAAGGGAAGTTCAGAGTGGTCTGGCCATTGGAGTTCGCACCTGTTGAACCTGTACTCCCGGTTCCAAGCTGGGGATCCAGATCATAAACTTCTTTTTTTGTTCACGGGGGGAGCAGTTTTGATGGAATGGGGAGCTTACAGTCAGCTTATAATATCATATGCTATACTAGGTGGAGTTTATGCACTAACAGCTCTAGGTCTCTCGTTAATCTGGGGAGTTATGAGGGCCGTGAATTGGGCTCACGGAGACTTACTCATGCTTGGAATGTATACGGCATACTGGATGGTCTTACTGCTCGGGATAGATCCTTTAATGGCTGCTATAGTTGCTTTCTGCCTCTTAGGTGCTCTAGGCGGGATAATCCATCTGATCGCGATAGAGCCCGTGATAGAGAAACCGGGAGGGCATGAAGCGACATTACTATCGACATTAGGGATCTCAGTGGCAATAGAAAGCATAGCTCTCATACTCTGGTCTCCGAGCCCTAGATCCTACGATAATATCTATAAGGGAATTTATCTAGAGTTCTTTGGGGTGAGGACGAGCCTAGCTGAGGCTATCGCCTTCTCTTTATCATTAATAGCGATTTTCCTGACGGATCAATTCATGAAGAGATCTAGATTGGGGAAAGCGATAAGGGCTGTATCTCAGAACCCTATAGGGGCTAGAGTAGTCGGTATAGATGTATCTAAGATAAGGCTCTTCACTTTCGCGATCGGGGTAGCGCTCGCTGGAGTAGCTGGTGTTCTCGTATCAACATTCTATCCTAATATAAGGCCCCTCGCAGGTTACGTTTGGGATATAGCCTCTTACGTCGTAGTGATATTCGCGGGACTGGGATCGATATACGGTGTGATATTCTCAGGCCTGATAATAGGGGTCTTGGAGGGGATCGGCGCGGTAATGTTCACGAATGCCTTCAGGCATATCTTGGTTTACTCGGTATTCCTAGTAGTACTCCTCCTTAAACCGGAGGGGCTATTCGGGAGAGCTCTCAGGAGGGTCTGATATGAGGAGATATCTAGTGATAGCAGTTATTCTCCTCGCATTGATACTCCCTCCCTTCTTGGATGAATTCTCCCTCACTGTCTTAGTGCAGATGCTCATGTGGGCTTACCTCGCTATGGCGTGGGACGTTATAGGTGGGTATGGAGGCCAGTTCTCGCTGGGTCATGCGGCTTTCCTGGGATTAGGGGCATATATCTCTACCCTCCTCTTGGAGAACTTCGGCTTAATTCCATGGATAGGGATCTGGATCTCGGGGATCGTCGCTGCAGGAGCAGGTGCTCTCGTCGGTTTCGCTTCCCTCAGGTTAAGGGGACCGTTCTTCGCTCTCGGTACGATAGCGTTCGCTGAGTTGACGCAACTCCTCCTAACTTACCTGAAGGATATAACTGGGGGGCCCCTGGGAATCATGATCAATAAGGTGGGATTCGAGTACATGGTATTCGATAAGCAGATCTACTATTACTACTTAATGCTCGCTTTCGCCATCTTCGGGATCTTATTCCTCAAATACTTCGAGAGATCTAAATTCGGAATAGCTCTGATAGCTCTTAGGGAAGATGAGGATGCTGCTGAAGCAGTAGGGATCGATGTCTATAGAGCTAAAGTGCTGGGGGCTACGATAAGCGCTTTCCTCACTGGCATAGGGGGTACTCTCTACGCGCAATGGATACACTACATAAGGCCTGATACTCTAGTTAGGTTGGATTTCTCAACGCAAATAGCAGCAATAGATGTCGTAGGTGGAGCTGGGAGTCCATACGGTGGTATCATAGGTGCTCTGATACTAGTTCCCATCTCCCTATACTTAAATGCCCTCTTCGGTGGGATGATAGCAGGCTTAAGCGTCCTCCTTTACGGCATAGTTCTGCTGATAGTAGTGGTCCTCATGCCTGGCGGTATATACGGATTCCTGAGGAGGTTAGCGAGGAGGGGGGATCATGCTCGAGGTTAGGGATGTAACGAAGAGATTCGGTGGATTAGTTGCCCTCAATAATGTCTCCTTGAACGTCAGTAAGGGAGAATTGCTTGGCTTGATCGGGCCTAACGGCTCCGGGAAGACGACGCTCTTCAACGTGATAACTGGCTTCTACAGGCCGGATAGCGGTAGGGTGATCTTCAAGGGGATGGATATAACGGGGATGAGACCCCATAAGATCACTAGGTTGGGCATAGGGAGGACCTTCCAGATCCCGAAACCATTTGGGAGGATGTCAGTCCTTGAGAACGTGATGACAGCAGCTTTCTACGGTGGGAACGCTTCAGGTTCGGAGGCTAGGGAGATAGCGGAGAGATGGATAGATTATGTAAGACTAAGGGAGAAAGCTCATCAGGAGGCTAGGACATTGAACATAGTTGAGAGGAAGCTCATGGAACTTGCAAGAGCTCTCTCAACGAACCCCGAGCTCCTCCTCCTCGATGAACCCGTAGCAGGCCTCAATCCCTCAGAGACGATGGAAGTAGCGAATTTAGTCAGGAGGCTCGTCGATGAATTTGGGATAACAGTTATCATGGTAGAGCATGTTATGAGAGCTGTGATGACAGTCTCCGACAGGGTTTTCGTTCTGCACAGGGGGATGAAACTCGCTGAGGGAACCCCTGAGGAGATATCGAGGGATCCTAGGGTCATAGAAGCTTACTTGGGGGAGCAGGTGAGATTATGAGGATGCTCGAGTTGAGGGATCTAGATGCGGGATACGGGGATCTCCAAGTCTTATGGGATGTGAGCCTCGATGTTGAGCGTGGTGAGATCGTCAGCCTCTTAGGGAGTAATGGGGCCGGGAAGACGACGCTCCTAAGGACTATCTCTGGACTCTTGAGACCATTTAAAGGGAAGATATTACTCAAAGGAGAGGACATAACACAACTTCCAAGCCATAAGAGGGTGGAGCTGGGGCTCTCCCTAGTTCCTGAGGGCAGGCAACTCTTCCCGATGATGACCGTGACGGAGAACCTAGAGATGGGGGCTTATACTCCTGGAGCCAAGGAGAAGATGAGTGATAGCTTGGAGTGGGTATTCACGCTCTTCCCTGTCTTGAAGGAGAGGAAGAACCAGTTAGCTGGTACTATGAGCGGTGGGGAGCAGCAGATGCTCGCTATAGCTAGAGCCCTCATGAGTAGACCGGAGCTATTAGCTTTGGATGAGCCCTCGATGGGCCTCGCACCTAAGTTAGTTATGGAGATATTCAGGACGTTGCAGAGGATGAGGGATGAGGGAGTGACTATACTCCTAGCTGAGCAGAACGCTAGAGCTGCCCTCGAGATATCTGAGAAGGCTTACATAATTGAGACAGGTAGGATCGTGCTGCATGGACCATCTAAGGAATTGATCCAGATGGATGAAGTCAGGAGGGCTTACCT
>JAVCBY010000086.1:0-23792 GCA_037917625.1 Thermoproteota archaeon
CCTTAGATGAGAGAAAAAATGAGAGTAGTGAGGCCACAGTGGTCTTTCCAACTCCTCCCTTCCCGGCTACTATGATCTTAAGTCCCATAAAGGTCACCCTGGCCAGCCGAGCTTCCTCCTCTTCTCCCTTATGTGCTCTATCATCACTTTAGCAGCTTTCTCCGGATCCGTCTCTACGAAGAACTTACCGCCTACCAAACTCTCGGCGTCCTTAGTCAGCAACTCCACGATCCTCTTGGAGCCTAGGACTGGAGGCACCGTCCCGAGGTGGACTAAGAGGCCGCTAGCCACGAAGTAGCTACCTATGCAAACAGCTTTCTCGCTGTACCACTCGGGAGCTGAGCCTGCGGCTGGGAGATCACTAATATCAACTCCTAGGTGATTAGCTAGCGCAGCTAAGGCTATGAGCATCCTACTGCAATCCACACAACTCCCCATGTGGAGGGCTGGAGGTATTCCGAGGGCCTTGCATACCTCCCTCAAACCGGGCCCAGCTAGTTCAGCAGCTTCTGGCTTGAAGAAGCCATGTTTACTCATGGCTATCGCCCAGCAGCCGGTGCCAACGACTAGGATATCGTTAGCTATGAGCTCCTTGGTTATCGCTACGTGAGAGCTATCTTGCCTCACCTTCGGGTTAGTGCATCCCACGACCCCAGCTATGCCCTTTATCTTGCCGCTCTTGAGGGCGTCCGCCAGGGGCTCCAGGGTCCCCCCTAGTGCAGATAAGATTGCCTCGACGCTGAAGCCGACTACGGCTTCCATCTTCTCCTTCGGTATGAATACTTTCTCCTTCACCCTATTCTTGAAGTTCTCCACAGCTACCCCGAGTATCTTCTTAGCGCTCTCCCTAGCATTAGCTTTATCGAACTCTATGTGAATAGCTCCCGGTACCTTCGTCTTAGGCTCAGTCGTTATTATCTTCGTGTGGTAGCATGAAGCTACATCCACTAGAGCTGGCATTATGCACTGATAATCCACTATCACAGCCTCTAAAGCTCCGGTGATTATCGCTAACTCCTGCTGGAGGAAGTTGCCGGCTATCGGGATCCCCAACCTCATCAGCACCTCATTACCAGTGCAACACATCCCGACCACGTTTATGCCCTCAGCCCCCACGCTCTTAGCTAATTCTACCATCTCAGGGTCCTTAGCTACCTCAGCTATTTGCATCGATAACAGCGGGTTGTGGCCGTGGACCATGACGTTAACTGAATCTTCCCTAAGCACGCCTAAATTAGCCCAGACCCTTATGGGCTTCGGCGTCCCGAACATTACATCGCTGAGGAGGGTAGCCATCATCGAACCGCTCCAACCATCAGCCAGAGCTGCTCTCAATCCTTGAGCTATCAAATTGAGCGGATCAGCATCTACTCCCATGTGAGTCCTATGCATTATCTCAGTTACCTCTCTATCTATGGCCCTGGGCGTTATCCCAAGCTTCCTCCACAGCTCCTTCCTCCTCTCAGGGGCATACGCGTTCAAGAACCTAAGGGGTGAATTATCAGGCTTACCGAACTCCATCTCAGCTATCTCAACGACCTCCTTAGCTACTTCCGTTATACTCTTTCCCTCAGTCTCTATTCCTAAGGCCTTCGCTATGCCGAGTAGTTTCTGCTCATCGGCTATCTTGTAATCCTTGGCCCATCCATCCACTATCCCCCTGAAGACTTCCACTATGTCCCTAGCGTGATCGCTGTGGGAAGCTGCGCCAGCGGCGAGGGACCTCATGAGGTTCCTAGCTACTATCGTATCAGCGCTAGCGCCACATATCCCCTTATCCGGACCGTAGCCGAAGGGATCTATCCTGCAGGGACCCATGTTGCAGTTCCTGCAGCACACGCCCAACAATCCGAAGCCGCATTGAGGTTGTTGCTTTAGGTACCTGTGCCAAGCGGTCTCGACGCCCTCTCTATCAGCTTTCTCAAGCAAAGGTGGGACCGTCGGATCTATCGATGCCTGCTGATAGAACTCCCTCTTAGTAGCCCTCAATACCCTCTCATAAACACTCTCCTCCATAGGGTCACCTCCCTATGAGAGAGGGGAAGCCCGAGGATGCCTTCTCGTAGATGACCCCTCCCATTCCTGTTATGAGCTCTAGAGCCCTCCTCCTCTTCTCCTCCATGAGCAGGTCCTCGGCTCTACCGAACCTGAGGGCGCCCGTTGGGCAGGCCTCGACGCATGCTGGTGGCAGCCCGGCCCTGAACCTATCGACGCAATGATCACACTTGATCACCTTCCCGACTCCACTGTAACTCGGGTGTCCGAATGGGCAAGCTAGCAAACATGTCCTGCAGCCTATACACTTAGAGGGATCTGAGATCACGAATCCCTCATCCGTCTTATGCATCGAGCCAGTAGGGCAGCTCTTAACGCACGGGGCCGGGTCGCAGTGCATACACCTCATGGGGACGTAAATACCATCAGTCACGACGACGCTCGTCCTGGGCTTGGGCCTAGGTTCCTCAAAGATGGAAGTGTAAATGGACTTGCTCAAGGAATGCTCAACGGCACAAGCTATCTCGCAGCTCTTACACCCGACGCAACGGGAGGGGTACACATATATTAAGAATTCCTCGAGGGGTTGGGTCATGCGATCCCCTAGAATAGAGGGAATTTACAGAAATTAAACATTCCGAATTTCAGATTTTCATAAGGCTCATCTGCCCAATTTTTCCATTGAGGAAAGACGATATTTGTTAATAATTGATACTTTAAGTTCCTTATACTTCTCCACGAGCTCCTCGCACTCGGGCGTGAGCCTGACGCCTCCCCTCAGATAACCTCCTCTAGAGCTCGTGATCAAATTGAATCCCAAGATACTCTCCATCCTCCTTATCCTCTTGAATATAGATGATGGTGTCACTCCAATAGCTCTCGCTGCTTGACTCAAGCTCCCGAGCTCTCCTATAAGTGAGAGCAACTCCAGATCCCTCTCGTAAATTTCCTCCCCCTCCTCAGTTATCAACTTAATTGAGGGGACGAGCCTCACTCCCCTCACTCCTCCTCTCTCGCAACCCTCATCTAATATGCGGACGGCCTCTAGAGGAGGGGGGTTACTTTGATCGGGCGCGTTGAAGGGGCACCTACCCACTCTCCCCTCCGGATCCAGGTAGAGGAGCTTGCATCCGATCTCGCACCTCGGGCCCTCGATTATCTTGAATGGGAAGTCCCCTTTGAAGGCTATCCTGACATCGTAAATACCCATGAACTTCGCTACTCGCCTACCGATCTCCAAACTTCGGTCTGAGGGATCCTCGATCCGGGGTGCCTTGAAGAGAGGAGGGGCTACCCACATCTCCAAGCCCATATCCTTAGCGAACTCTAGGATCGGGTTCAAATCTTCCTTCGAGCTCCGGAGGAACATGAGCTTCAGGTCAGATCCGTTTGAGATGAGGAACTTGAGGAGCTCTTTTGAGCTTTTGAAATCTCTCATTGAGGATGAGAACACGAAAATCCTGCTCGCATTGAGGAGAGATTCCCACGCTTTTCTATCAGATCTAGTCCTTGCGGGGACGAAAACATTGGATCTGAGGCCCCTCTCGATGGGAGCGCTTATCAGAAACGGGAGAGAGGAATGAAGCAGAGGATCTGGGCAGGAGAAGTGCACCTCGGGCCTATATCCCTCCCCTATGAGTATGTCCAATAGTAACTCCAGGGAGGATCCCTTGAGATAAGTCTCATAAACTCCCTCGCTCCAATTACAGTGGGGACAGCTCAAATAACACTTACCAACGGCTCTCACGATGAGATCAACTTCCCTAGATGCTACTAACCCCAATCTCCATCACCTCAGCTGAGAATGTGCAGAAATCATTCCCAGTGGCGGCGCAGCTCTCCTCCACTAGGGGGCCGGTCCTTATGCCGAAGATGTCCTCGATCAGCGCTGACAATACGCCAGCTACGAAGTGACATACTGGACCCTCTGCTCTCCTCCCCCTGGCCTCGAACGAGTCCCTGACGATTACCTTTATCTTACCTCCGGTCAGCTCTATGCTCCTCACCTCACCGAAGCCCAGAGTCGAGAATACATCGCAAGCTATCTCGAAGATCCTCTTCCTCGTCAATCTACCCTCCTTAATTATCTTCATGATCCCCTTTTGGTTATGCTGCTTCATCATGCGGTAAGCGGAGTAGTAGAGGACGGGTCTCAGGGCCTTCTCACCCATGAGGGCAGATATACCTGACATGAAATCGGCCCACCACCTAGTGGACATTATGACTACATCGCGTAAGATGACCTCGGAGAACTCAGGTATATCGACCCTAGCGTAAAGGACGCCCTTCTTATCCGGCCAGTTCCTCACTTCCCTTAAATACATACCTGATTGACTGATTAGGACTTAAAAAGGTTACTTCACCCGACCGATGGGGATCATATGTAAAAATTTTTTATGAGTTTTGAGTTAATTAATTATTCAAAGGTGACTCTCCCTCAAACCTTATTGAGGGGGTTGAGGCCCTATGGCTTTATAGTACTGCTACTATATGTCAGAGGCTTCTGTATGAGGGTCAAGCCTTTCCTCGTCGAGAGGTTCATGAGCTCCTACGAGCACTTAGCTAAATTCAATATAGCTGAGACTTGCGTAGCTCCATTCAAGCTCAGCGAACTCCTAAATCTGATCGGTAGGGATCTCATTGAGGAGCTAAAGGATTTAGTCTTGGATTACGGTTACACTGAGGGCCTCCCTGAGTTGAGGGAGGGAATAGCTAAGCTCTACAAGAAGTTAGAGCCCGATGATATCCTCGTAACTAAAGGAGCAATAGATGCAAATTTCCAGGTATTCTACACATTATTGGAGCCAGGAGATAAAGTAATATCAATTTTTCCTGCTTATCAGCAGCTATACAGTGCGCCTGAATCCTTAGGAGCTGAAGTAGATCTTCTAGAGCTTAAGGAGGAGGAATCATGGCTCCCAAATCTAGATGAGCTCGAGAGGAAGGTCGATGAGAGGACCAAGTTAGTCGTGATTAATAACCCGCACAATCCGACTGGCAGTTTAATGGATGAGAGGACTCTTAGGGAGGTAATAAGGATAGTGGAGGATTCAGGCTCCCGTCTCCTCTGCGATGAATCCTATCATGGCCTCTTCTTGGATGGAAGCTCAGTCCCATCAGCCGCAGATCTTAGCGAGAGAGTAGTAGTGACCAGATCTTTCTCTAAGCCCCTATCCATGACTGGCTTGAGGCTAGGGTGGATAGCTACGAGGGATAGAGAGCTAATAGAGGAGATAAAGCTCCGAAGGGATTACATGTCGATAAGCAATAGCGTTCTAGTTGAGAAGATAGCTGCGGAAGCTATGAAGAATGTCGATAGGATATATGAGAGGAGCCTCCGAATCCTCAAGGGAAACCTATCCGTGTTGAAGCAGCTCATTGAGAGCAGAGATTACTTACACTGGGTCCCACCCAGAGCTGGTAGCGTGGCTTTCCCAAGGTATGACTTAAATATAGGATCTGAGGAGCTAGCTTTAAGGCTCCTGAAGGAGAAGGGAACATTCTTAGTCCCCGGATCTTGCTTCGGTATAGAGAGGCACGTTAGGATAGGGTTCGGGGCTAGGCCGGAGATCTTCGAGGAGGGCGTGAGGAGGTTGGGCGAGTTCTTAGATTCCCTCCAAGGTGGGTAGATGAGATTCTTCAAACTATCTGCCATAACCTCCTTATTCAACGTAGGCTTCTACATAGCTACCTCCTTAATAGTCCTCTATTTCAGTGATATAGGCATGTCGGAATTTTTGATAGGGCTCGCCATGACATTAGCTCGCTTGAGTTACGGCTTAGCTTCCATGCTCTCCGGGGCTATGGCTGATAGGGTGGGAAGGTATTATCCCATGCTGATGGGCTTCCTCCTAGGAGCTATGTCTATGATATTCCTCTCCCTCCTCAGATCTCAGTACTTAGCGATCACTATGGTGATATTAGCTTGGATCTCTTACTCTATCTACAGCCCAGCGGCTTTAGCTTTAGTATCGGAGGTCTCCCGAGGGACAGCGACATCTTACGGTTGGTATTACTTCTTCCTAACTATAGGGCAGATAGTCGGCCAAGCTCTCTCAGGAAATATGATAAAGATAGGAGGTTACGGAGCTGCTTTCATACTCAGCGGTACCTTGAGCTTGATCTCAGCAGCACTGACTTGGCTCTGGTTCAGGGATGAGGGAGCTAAGGTGAGAGTGAGCTTATTGGAGGACCTTAGGAGGGGAGTTAGCATATTATTCAGGAACAAGTACCTCAGTTACTTAGCTTTATCCCTATCCCTTCACGGGATAGGGTTCACTATGTCCTTCACATTCATACCTCTAGTGGCCAGGCTGGATCAGGGGATGGACGAGCCCCAGATAGGATTAGCTCTATCGATCTGGAGCTTCGGGAACTTAATAGCTACAGTTCCCTTGGGGAAGCTGGCTGATAGGATAGGGGGGAGGGAGATGCTCTTATACCATTTAGCAGCTTCCTCAGCTGTCTGGTGGGTCTACCCATTCCTCAGAAATGAAATATTGATATATGCTTTGATGATGATTCAGGGATTCGTTGGGGCCATGGATCTTCCAGCTAGAAGGCTACTGCTCGTAGGAATATCGGAGAAGGAAGTAGCTACAGCTATGGGCTCCTTGGATTCGATAACATTCATCTTAAGCTCCTTGGGGAACTTGATGGCAGGTCTCACTTGGTACTTGGGGCACTGGGCCCCCTTCGCCTTTGGCTGTTTGATAAACACATTGGGCTTATTGATATTGCTGAAGATCGGGAACCCTAGCTCAGAGTTGCGATTCACCTCGCGTTTATAAGCAGCGGCTTCGGGATCGCTAGATGGATCCGATATATTCACTCATGCTGCTCATTGGGATAATTGCGGGGTTCCTCGGCGCCCTCCTCGGGATAGGAGGTGGGGTCATCATAATACCCTGCTTGGTCATGTTCTTCGGCTTCAGCATAAAGGAAGCGATAGCCGTCAGTATAGTCAGCGTGGTCGCGACGAGCATAGCTGGAGCATCTAGATACGTGGATCAGAGGATGACTAATGTGAGACTCGGTATGTTCCTCGAGACAGCGACGACAGCAGGAGCTGTTTCCGGGGCTCTTCTGACGATTAAGGTCTCATCATCTCTCCTCTATTTGATGATGGGGCTCCTATTGATATACCTCTCCATATCGCAGATATTGACGAGAAGGAGGGAGGAGGAGAAGTTGAGGGAGGATCTTTTCATCAGGGAGGAGGATGAGATAGCAAGGAAGATGGGCCTTTCTAACAGTTATCCGGATATCGCTGAAGGGAAGGAGGTGAAATATACAGTAATCAGGACTAAATCTGGGCTAATAGCTTCATATTTAGCTGGCTTGATCTCAGCTATGTTAGGAGTCGGGGGAGGGATAATAAAAGTGCCCATAATGAATCAATTGATGAACGTCCCGATAAAAGCTGCTGTAGCTACGAGCAAGTTCATGATAGGGGTAACAGCATCTACGGGAGCTCTCCTATACTTAGCTTATGGTCTCGTCAATGAGGAAGCTGTAGCTCCAGTAGCGATAGGCGTTATGATAGGGGCAACTGCTGGAACATACGTCCTGAATAAGATGAAAACAAGCTCAATAAAGCTGGCATTCGGCTTATTACTTCTTTACTTCGCTTATAATATGATAGTCAGGGGGATCTCATGAGAGTTGAGAGAGCTGTTTACCTCGCGCTCACAACTGGTATGGTCATCAGCTTCTCCCTGCTCTCCATAGGCATCTTATTAGACCTAATAGGCATGAAAATTTACTCCACCTTTCTCTTAGCCGGGACATTTATCTTGGTCTTGACTCCAATGGCCCGAGTCTTAGTTGCAATAATCGCTTTCGCTTCATCAAGGGAATTTTATAACGTGGCAGTTGCCTCCGTAGTCTTACTCTTCATGATCTTGGGCATCCTCATGGGATTGATCCTCAGGGTAGTGCCATCCTGATGATTCAGAAAAGATGCTTCTGACTAGATCCCTCCCAAATGGTTATATCTGGTTCGCGTGAAGCGTCCTCGATGAGGCTAGACCCTAAGGAACTGACTGAGCTTGCTTACGTGGAGGGTCGTAGTTTCGATCGGCAGAATGCATACAACTCAATGCGGAGACTGAGGTGGGTTTATGAAATCAGTAGCTATGATAAATGATTGTGCTTATGTTGGCGAGGCATTAATAAAATATTTTCCTAAGGAACTCAAGATTACGCACATAAAGAGGACTAGGGGTCTCTGGAGCAAGACGCTGGGCATAACTTACGGAATAATGAGAGCTAGAGCGGATGTCTATCATGTGCACTATCTGCTGCAGGACTGCTATATCGCAGAGAAGTTGGGGAAAAGACCACTGATAGGGCATGCGCATGGAAGCGACCTGAGAGCCAGCTTGAATCATCCCTTATGGGGTAGGATAGTCGAATATAATCTGAAGAGGTGCGATAGGGTTCTGGTGAGCACCCCCGACATCCTCAGCATAGCGAGGGAGTTTAGGGAGGATGCCGAATACCTCCCTAATCCGGTCGATATGCAGTTATTTTACCCGAAGCCTATTGAGAAACGCGAGAAAAGGAGAGTGCTCGTGGCATCGGATTCGAACTGGAGTGTGAAAGGGACTGACGTAGCGATCAGGGCGTTAAGCAAGATAAAGGAGGAGGTAGATGTCAGCATAATCTCATATGGGAGAGATCTAGACAGGACGCTATCTTTGGCGCGCTCTCTGGGCCTCCGCCTGAATTTGCTTCCGAAAGTTCCACATGAAAAGCTCAATCAGTACTACTGGGATGCTGACGTCGTCATGGATGGATTCAAGCTCGGCTCCCTTGGGATGGTCTCCTTAGAGGCGATAGCTTGTGGGAGACCTGCAGTAGTATATGTCTCATCGGAATATCCAGAGTACAGGGATTTCCCATTGAAGGATGTAAAGGAAGAGGTGGAGATAGCTGAAGCAGTTCTCAACTCATCGGAGGGATTATGGGAGAGAGAGTACGAGTATCTGAGGAGAAATCATGACCCAAGCATGATCGCGAGCAGAGTGCTGGAAATTTATCGATCTGTGGAGCAGAGATGAGATAGCGATTTTATCAAGGGCTTCAATTCGGCTCACTTCCCTAAACATCATGGGAAAATACACCTACGAACATGCTGACTCGGTTGGCTGCCTACCGATGATTAAAATGTTGGCAGAAAGCATGCTCCCGGTAATACATGCGGCTGGCTTAAGATACTGGTGCGGCTCCAACACTGTCGATATTGATAAAAGGTATCATTACAGTAGCCTACAGCTAAGAGGAAGTTTTGGAGGCTGGGAAGATATTTGCGAGGACCGAGGGCATAGTCCCTGCCCCCGAGACTGCTCACATGATAAGACAAGTGATTGAAGAAGTGAGAGCCTGTAGACGAGAGCAGAGGAGTAGAACAATAGTCCTCTGCTTCAGCTATCATGCCTACTGGATCTTAAGCATACGAATAATATTTAAATATTTTATTCACTTCATACCCCCGGATTATTGAATTACGTTCTTAAATAATTCTAAGCTTTTCCCTCAGAAATGGGAACAATATAGCTGTGATCAAGAGATCTGATGCTCTCATAGGCTTCCCCAGAGTTCTTAACTTCTCTTGGGGGCTTCAAGTTTCCCTTATCCTCTATTCCCTACACCCAAAGAGTAGATCCTTCCCAGGAATCCTCGTAATCCTAGATCAGCGGATACTCCACTATGGCGATTGGGCTATGTCCTCCTAAATCTTTACCCCTTCTCCTCATTATTACGGAGGATGCATCTAAGATCAAAGGCCCTTGAGCTTCTCTAACCCCTCTCTTCATCTTAACTTGAAGTTCCTCCTCTATGGACACTCTCCCCTCCTCGAGAAGTCCAGTTTCCATCAAAAGAGTGAGTTACTCCCCACCTAACCTGCCTTAATTTAGAGTATCTCCTTTAATTGGCCCTCCTTACTAATTCAGACCAGTTAACTGTAATACTTCATCAACTCATAGAGCCAATCGGGAGCGCTTAGGGTTATGTTCGTCGTGCTGAGTTATGTGAATAAAGGTATTATAGACTAAAGTTCAAAAGATTAAAGCGTAATCTAATTAAATGATCTTTAGGTCAGTCATGCTTTTTACTTCAAGATTCGCTTACCCTTATGGCCGAGTTGATATACCAGATAGATTGCTATATCACGGATTTTGAGGCTAGAGTGACGAGAATCGAGGGGAATAAGCTATTCCTCGATAGAACCGCATTTCACCCGACCTCAGGAGGCGTAGCTAATGACACTGGATACATAGAGTCCAGCTCGGGTAAGTGGAGAGTAATCGATGTAACTGAGGAAGAGGAGGATATAGCTCATATATTAGATTCTAAACCCGATTTGGGCGTAGGAGATTTAGTGAGAGGGCATATAGATTGGGATAGGAGGTACAGGCTCATGAGACTCCACACAGCTGATCACATACTTACTGCAATCCTCTACAAGGAGAGAGGAGCTCTCGTCACGGGTGGCCATATAGATCCTGAGTACGCGAAATCAGATTTCAGCTTGGAGAGAGGGGAGAGGGAGGTCTTCGAGGGGGCCATAAAGAAGGTAAATGAGATAGCTTCATCTGGAATAGAGGTGAAGATATACTTCCTTTCGAGGGAGGAGGCGATGAAGATACCTGGGATAGTGAAGTTAGCTGCTAAAATGCCCCCAAGCCTTGAGAGACTGAGGATAGTGGAGATACCTGGGATCGATGTACAAGCTGATGGAGGGCCTCACGTTAAGAACACGAGGGAGATAGGGGAAGTCAAGCTCCTGAAAGTGGAGAACAAGGGAAAGGGGAAGAAGAGGGTGTACTTCACGGCACCCTAAATCCTCTTATTTATAGTCAATTCGCTGATCTTCATCAGACTAGGAAGGAATCCAGAGTGGATTCCCTCCTCTCCTTCAGATCCTTTTGTATGACGCTGAGGAGCTCCTCCCATCCAACTTCCCCCCTCACCCACTTCAGTAACTCCTCAGTCCTCCTAGACATGAGCTCTAGGAAGCTCCTCCAATTGATCATTCCTCTCACTTCCCTGTATATGTAACTCTGAAGCTTATTTCCGTACCATACAGCTAGCTTCTCATCCATAACCCCCATCAACCTCTTTATCTCATCCTTTATCTCGAGGGGCTCCGGTATCATCGAAATTTCCCCAATGGGAAACTTAAAAATATCGGAGGGGCGATCAGATGTTCACTTCAACTCCGAGTCCCCATAGCGGGCCGCTCTACTCCCTGATATCTCTAGATGGGAGCTTAAGGGACTTAGAGATCTAAAGCTTTAACATTGAAACTTCAGGGGGATTCTCTTCATCTTCAAGTCCTCTACGCGTACCTTGAAGTTGAAGGGCTCGGGGAGATCCTCCCTCACCCCTACTCTCTTCGACCTTGTTATGAGACTCGCATCAACGCTCAATCCATGCCTCAACTGTAGCTCTTGATAGGGATCGCATAAGAAAGCCTTATGAAAACTCTTATCCACGCCTAAATATTTTGTGACGCGTCCAGGCCCATATATAGGTTTACTGAGGGGCTCAAAAATCGCGAAATTTATGGGGATTATCCCCCTTATCAGTATCGCCCCCAGCTCCCCTTCCTCATGAGCGACTACATTGAGGAGCCACTGTCTGTGGACTCCGTAAATTAGAGCAGTACAAGGTTCACTTCCCATGGTCCTAGCTAGATCCCCTCCCTTCCTAGCCCTAGATGCTGGATCCTCGGGACCGAAGTAAGGCTCCACTTCTATTATGATGCCTGCAGTCCCTCTCCTCTTGTTCAAGATGACTTTGCCGAGTAGATCCATCGCGACTAAATCAGGTCTCCTCCGGAAGAAGCTCGGTTCGAGGACTTCCCTCATAGGCCCCTCTAGCGAAGTATCGGGATCTTTAAAGAGAATCATTGAGCCCTCTATACAATCGATGTGCGAAAAAGCTATTATAGTTAGCTTCAAATATACCGGATGGATAGGCTCTCAACTGGGATAAGGAAGCTGGATGAAATGCTGGAGGGCGGTATACCCAAAGGCTTCCTCGTAGCTATCACAGGAGAGCCCGGGACTGGGAAATCGATATTGTGCCAGCATTTCGCGTGGCAAGGATATAAAGAGGGGGATAAAGTCATATACGTGACTACAGAGGAATCTAGGAACTCTATACTGGAACAAGCTGAACTCTTAGGGATGGACCTGAGGAGGGGAGTTGAGGAAGGGAAGATTATAGTGATAGATGCCCTACTCGCGACTGATGAGTGGAGCTTGTCCTCCTTGGATCCGGAGGCATTAGTTCAGAAGGTAATAGATGCGAAGAAGAGGCTCGGATATGGGAGGGCTAGGCTCTTGATAGATTCCTTGAGCGCTTTCTGGTTAGATAAGCCAGCTATGGCGAGGAAGTACAGTTATTACATAAAGAAAGTCTTCAGTAAGTGGGATCTAACGATACTGGCTACATCTCAATACGCTATATCTACTTCTGAGGCATTCGGTTTCGGGATAGAGCATATAGCTGATGGAATAATTAGGTTCAGGAGGTCCGTCAAGGGAGGGAGGCTCAGGAGGTTCCTCATGATAGAGAAGATGAGGCAGACTGATCACGATCTCAGGATGTATGAGATAGAGATAATTCCAGGAAGGGGGATGGAGATAATAGGGCCTGCTGAATTCTCTAAGGAGGATTATGCCCTCCCTAAGAAGGTGATGGAGAGGATAGCTGAGGCTAAGAGGAAGAGCGAGTCCGAGGTGCCGTGATGGATTTCAACATGATAGACCACTTCTCAAGGGCTGAGGTCAGGAAAGCTTTAATAGATTTCCTAAGGGGAAGGTGGGTCTCAGTTCAAACTGAAGATGAGTTCAGGAGGTACTTGAATGGGAAACCGTTGAGAGTGAGGGATGAGCTCGAGCTTGATAGCATCATCCGCCTTCTGAGGCCTAGAACTTTTTACGGGACGATAGAGATTTATAAGAGGATAGAGAGTAGGGAGGATGTCTACGATGAGGGGAATGTTATATCTGCAACGCCCACATGGGATATAGATAGTGAGATAGGGAACTGGAGAGCTACTGTTGAAGTGATAAGTGAGATCATAAATTTCCTGAGTGAGGAGGGAGTTAAGAACTCTGTATTCATAATTTGGAGCGGAAATGGGGCTCATGTTCACATACATCCTCTATCCATATCTCTGAAAGCCAACCCTCTGGATATTGCTTGGTCCATCACGGAGTTCGTCAAGCTGAAGTTGGAGTCGAGAGTGGAGGAGATCAGGAGGAAGCATAATGCTGAGAAGCTAATTCTGGCGAATGAGATAATGCCAAGAAGGGTTTTCACAGCCCCTCTCTGTTTCCACAGGAAGTTGGATGTCGTCACAGTTCCTATAATCCCGGAGGATCTGGATGATTTCGACATAAGCTGGACCTCCCCTAAGGATTTCAAGTTCTCGAGCGATTGGAATAAGTTCTCTGAGGGTGAGGCTGATGCCTTAGCTGAGAGAGCTTACGAATCGATCGGGGGGTTACCCCATAATGAGTAAGAGAAGGAGGAAGGGGAAGAAGCTCGAGGAAATGCTCTGGTTCAATGAGCCTCCAGATTTTAATGTTCAATGACTTCGGTTCAATGAGTCATATGTTTTCATTTTGATAAAGGTTACCTCAGGATATCGCTTAAGTCTCATGTTAATAGATACTCGGGATGTCCTCCTTCATGAAATCCCCTGTTTTCTCCCCTCTTAGACTCGAGATGAGATCCTCGCGAGACCTTCATGTGACTCATGAATGAGCAAAAATGCTTTGGAGCAGCTTCACGCCCTCTAGAGGGCACATTTTAGCAAGATAAAATTTGAGCCCCTGAGCTTAGGAGCTCCTCTCCAGGGAAAAGGATAAATAAGGTGAAACTCTTGAAGGTAGAGGGTGCCCCTAATCCGTGAGCTCGCAACTCAAACAGAGATTCCTCAAGCTCCTCAAGGAGGATGAAGAGTTCAGATATACGGTAGCTGGATATCTCGGCCTTGAGGAGATTCTCAGGAGGCTCGATAGGCACGAGGAACAACTCGTGAAGCTGAGAGAAGATATGAACAAACTTAGGGAGGACATGAATAAGCTGAGGGAGGATATGATTAGGGGATTCGATCTAATAGAGAGGAGGATATCCGCTTTAGGCGCGAGGTGGGGGATTCAAACTGAGGAAGCATTCAGGGAGGGGTTGAAGGGGATACTTGAGAGGGAGTTCGACGTCAAGGTGGAAAGGTGGATCGAGAAAGATGAGGAAGGCATCGTTTACGAGCACCCGAGTGAGATTGAAGTAGATGTAGCCGTTAAAGATGGGAAGATAATGCTAATAGAGGTCTCATCTCATGTGAGGGCATCTGATGTCCTGATATTCAGGAGGAAAGCAGAGTTCTACAGTAGGAAAAGTGGGGTGAGAGTCGATAGAATGATAATGGTAACACCTTACGCCGATGAGAGGGCCCTTAAGACAGCTAGAGAATTCGGAATCGAGATATACACGAAAGTTTGAGATCCTCTTGAGGGGAGTATTGAGTGTCATTGTATCGCGCATCTCGGGGCTCATAGTCGATCGTCAACTATAGATCGAGGGCTACCCTGACCTATTAGAGGTGAGTACTTGAAGATAGAGATAGAGCCAGTGGACCTCGACTTGACCCTCTACCCATCGTTCGTCCTCTCTATCTTCAATAAATTGAACGAGACTTATGTGAAAGTCGCAGGGAGGAAGAGAGGATGTAAGATGAGAGTTGAGGGGAGATTTTTGCTGACGGAATGCGAAGAAGCTTTATACTGGAGCGGAGCTTGGTTCATAGATATCTTGGATTCGGAGGAGACGAGATTATCGTGGCTCGTGAATCTACTCAGAGCGCAGTACCCAAATCTGGGGCTCTCCATAGATCCTCATGACCCACTCCACATCTTGATCCCGATCTTCCTCTCTCAATCCACTAGTTACCATGGTAATGTGATCAAGTGGTCTAGGAGGATCTGGGAGATTACAGATGATCCATTTGAAGCTGCAGAAATAGCTCCAAGGGTAGCTGGGAGCTATCAGTTGAGGAGGCTCAGAGAGTCATTTCCCTGTCTATCATCAGCTATCAATGAGGATATCTGGACGACTAGGAGGAAGATGATGGGATGTAAGTACTGCGGACCTAAGGTCGCTGATGCATTCCTCCTCTTCGGGATGGCTGATACTACATCAGTTCCAGTGGACGGGCACTTCATATCTATGGTCAGGAAGCTCGAGCTCTGGGATTTCGAACTCCCGAAGCGGAGTATGTGCAGTGAATATGGGTGTCACGAATGTCCTAATGAGAAGTGCATAAGGCGGCTCGCATCTAAATCGCTGGGAAGATTAGCTGGATGGATTCAGACAGCATTTTATCTCCATGAGAAGTTATATTGCTCGAGGAAATTGTGTCGAGAGTGCTTACTCAGATCTGAATGCATATCTAGGTCGGATTAGTTACTCGAAATTAAGTGCCTTTAAGCGACTCCATTACTCAAGCCCCCATCCCGATCCGGTATGAGAGAGGTCTCGAATATGAAGAGCGATCTAAATCTCTGGGATGGATCTAAGGAGAAGTTTATTATGTGGGGCCCAGCCTCAATGAAGCCTCGCTTTCGATATCCTCTCATATATCTCAATTATCTCCTCCTCATCCAAAATAGCCATTCCGCTAACCTCTATGAGCATAGAACCGCTCTTGAAAAGTGTCCCTTGAAGAGAGTCATCTATCTTGAATTTGATGAATTGATCCCCTCTCCTCATTATCGAACCTATTTTCGATATATTTGCTACTGCCTCATCCATGCAGAATCCATCTATAAACTTGTTTATGAAGTAAACGCTTTTACCATCCCTAGCGCACCCCAGCTCCACTAATGGTTGCTCTATCTCAGTGGCTACACCTTTCCCGCATGCACCGCAATTCTCATCCCTCTTCAGCTCTAACAAGCTGAAATCCATACTCCTAAGATCGGTGAAAAGGAGTTTGCCCTTCAAACTCGGCTCCCCGCTCACGATGAGCTTAGTAGCCTCAGATACAGATATAGCAGCTGTGAGGAACGTGATGCTAGGGTGGACGCCAACAGTAGCGCATCTAGGCAGGAACTCATCCCGAAGCCCGGAGTAGAAGCATTCTAGACATGGGGTCTCCCCAGGGATTATCGTGCTCACAATACTGAACATCTCGACAGCCGCTGAGAATATGTAAGGCTTCCCCATCCTTAAAGCTGCTCTATTGGTTATATAACGCGTCCTTATATTGTCCAAACCATCTATGATGAGATCGACATCCTCTATGAGCTTATCTATATTCTCATTCAGGATGGGAGTAGCGATAGCATCTATCTCCACATCAGGATTCATCTTAGTCAGGGAAGCCTTAGCGGCTTCTACCTTAGGCAGCCCGACATCATCTAAGTTGAAGAGGACCTGCCTGTGCAGATCTGTCTCTGAGACTATATCCCTATCGACTATCCTGATGAATCCGATGCCCATCCTCGTTAAAAGAAGAGCCGCAGGCGTCCCCAACCCGCCCATCCCTAGGATCGCTACTCTGGAGCTCTTAAGCCTCTCCTGACCCCTCAAACCTATATCTCGAAGTACTAGCTGTCTAGCATAGCGGTCAATATCATCCTCTGTTAACACGATCTCCCTCCAGTTAGCTGAAGCCTCGCATTTTTTAATTAAAGCGTAAGTTCTCGAGCGATGTTAAGCCTTCATTAACAACCATCCTACTTTCGTCTTTATGAGTACATATTCTCCATTCATTTTCCTCCCTTTAGCTAAGAATTTTATCTTATTTTCCGTTCTCTCTAACAATTCATACTCGCCGGAGTCCCATATTTTCACCTCACCAGCTCCGTACATACCTTCAGGTATCCTCCCCTCGAAATCTATGTAAGAGAGGTCGTGGTCCTCAGTCTCTACAGCTAACCTCTTGACCCCCTTCTTCTCAGGGACTCCCTTAGGCAACGCCCAAGATTTCAGCACGTTATCCATCTCAAGCCTCAAGTCCCAATGCAACCTCCTAGCATGATGCTCTTGCACTACGAACCTAGGCATGAGCTTACTTGATTTGAGTTAATAATACTCTGCCTGATGCTAGAGAGCAACGCTTATATAAGGATGGTGTCCGAAGCCTTATGGTCGATTCAGTTCCTCGATCCGGGTAAGCAGACCCTAGCTATCATAGGAGCGGGTAAGATAGGGACAGCTATTTTGAGAGCTTTGAAGGATGAATGGAACGTCATAGGGACTGGGAGGAGCGATGAGACTATAGAGAGGGTGAGGAGGATTGGGGCTATAGCGACTAAGGATAATGCGATGGCTTGCAGGATGGCTGATGTGATAATACTCTCAGTGAAGCCATCCCATCTCAAGGATCTCCTTACTCTCTCGAGGTATCTAGAGGGGAAGCTGGTCATCTCCGTCTTGGCTGGGGTGAGGACATCGATCTTAGAGAGCGAGTTCCCCAAGGCTAGAGTAGTTAGAGCGATGCCCAACATAAATGCGATAATAGGAGAATCTGTAACTGCTATATCCGCTGGTAGGAGCGCTAGAGAATCAGATGTTGAATTAGCGGAGAGGATATTCAGGAAGTTGGGAGATGTCTTCATAGTGCCTGAGGAGTACATGGATCCGATAACAGCATTGATAGGGAGCGGTCCTGCATTGGTAAGCGAGATAATAGATGCTATGCTCTTAGGCGCTGTAGCGGCTGGTATGCCCAGGGAGTTAGCGTACAGGATGCTTTTGAGGCTCATAGAGGGGACTGTGAGGGTATTGGAGGAGACGGGGATGCACCCAGCTCAACTGAGGGATCTAGTTACCACACCAGGCGGGACTACTATAACTGGGATAAGCATAATGGAGGAGATGAGGGTGAAATCAGGGATAATATACGCTATCAAGGGAGCTTCAGATAGAGCTAAGGAGATAGGAGCGCATATGGAGAGAGTGAGCGTCATACATCGAGGATGATCTTCCGACAATATCCTTTTTTAGTTATTTCGAATATGCCCCAACAAGCTTCTTATATCACTTCGGTAACTCCTGGAAATCTTTAAATCCGTGGAATTGAGTGGCTTCGATGGTACCCTATGAGGAAATGCAGGAGGAGAGGGAGGCCTCCATTCTACTTCAAGTATTACTCAGTCGATCGATCTGATGAAGCGATCATACTTTATGAGCATGAGCTCGAGGCCATGAAGCTCGTCCATCTCGATGATAGGACTATAGAGGAGGCCTCCCTAATGATGGGACTCACTAAGACTACATTCTGGAGGATCCTGGAATCGGGGAGGAAGAAGGTAACTAGAGCTCTCGTGGAGGGGAGGCCCATATCGATAGCTAGGAGGGATGGGAATCAAAAATAGCTCCCTTAGGCTAGGCCTCCGAATCTCTCTAAAGGGTGGATCACTATCAGTAAGAGTATTTCCCCTCGTATGGGCCTTCTTGACAACTATCTCGCGAAAACTTATGATTAAAGGCTCTCTTAACTCCTTAGACACAATTATTACTGGGCTCATGAAACCTGAAGAAGTATGGAATGGCTCTTGTGATCGGGGCTCTCGTGATGGGTCTGGGATTAGTTACAGGCTCCTCAGCAACTCTTCTTGGCACTCGCAGGAGTTGCGCTTTTACTCGCATCCGGTCCTCCTAGCTTAAAATATAGAGGTAGAATATTTTGAGCTGGGAAGTGTGGCTTGGGACTTTCCATGTCCTCTCGAACAGTTATCCCTGATGCCAGCGCTCGCGGAACCCCCCATAGGAGTTCTAGTCTCAGCCGTGCTCACGACAAATGAGCATAGAGTTAGGCTTGAACAGAGGTGTTAAAACTTTAGCAGCTTCGCAAAGGAGTTTATCTCTATGCTGCGGGATCTTCAGCATAGGCATTTATCATAACCCCATAATCTCAAGGCTTCCCTTTAACAGCCCCTCTAGTTATCGTTACCTCAGGGCTATAAATTGGTCAAGATGTTCAAGGGGGAGTTCTTGAAGCTGCGGATCCCCTCACCGCAAAGCTCCTCCAGAATTTCGGTATAATCTATATTGCTCGGCTGTCTATAGTTTACTTAATGTTCTCTGCTCAAGATTTCTACGTAACTGCAGTAGTGGACTCCTCATGGCTGAGTTCTCCATGTCTCCTTATGAACCCTCTTCTACGATTAATACTTTAGAGTCTTCAGTCAAGCTGAAGTTCGCTAGGGCACTCCATAGTATATCCTGGTCCCTCCCTCGATTCTCTCGATCCCAGTTATGAATATACCCCCCACTTCACTCGTGTTCCTGACGTGAGTACCAGTGCAGGGCATCGCGTTCACCCCCTTTATCTCCACTACCCTGTATCTCTCAGCTTTAGGGAGCCTACCGAGATTAGGAGCCCCATATATAACTTTCTCGAGATCCTCTGAAGGTACTTCCCTCACTACAACTTCCCTCCCTTCAAGAAGCTCGTTCGCACCTCTCTCTATCTCAGGTAGTAAGCTCTCATCTATCAGAGCTTTATAATCGACATATGCCCTAGGAGGGCCGTGGAAAGCCCCTAATGTCTCAGCCTCTCCTATGAGATCAGCTATCACCCTATCTATCACGTGACCAGCTGTGTGCAATCTCATGATCAGATATCTCCTCTCCCAGTCCAGCTCCTGCTCAGCGATCTCCTCTAAAGTACCTCCCATCAACTTACAGTAGATTACGATGACGTCATCGTTCTCAAGGACCTTCTTCACTTCAGCTTCGAATCCCCTCCCGCGAATCCAACCCTGATCGCTCGGCTGCCCTCCTCCAAGGGGATGGAATACGGAGGAATCTGGGACTACGTAATAATAACTCCCCTTCTCCTTCAAGACTCTCAAAATCTCACTATTGCATCTCTTAGCGTAAGAATCCGTTAGGTAGATCTTCTTAGTGGGTGGAAGCCCCCTCGTTACTTCCTCTACTCTCATAAGGGATCCTCTTAAGAGAAGTATAAAAGTTATGGGGTATGAGAATCCACCCTAGTAAGATAACACTCGTATTTTAGAGCAATTTAGCTATTCTCTCGGATATATCGAATATCAACTCCAGGGCCCTAAATCGATCCCCATTTTAGTTAACTCAGAGTTGCTATCAGCGAGCCGATACACTCTGAACTTAACTATGCTATTTTTCTCATCTATTTCTCCGTTACTGAGATCTATTCCATCCATGATAATTAATTTTTGAAGAATTCCCTCAGGAGTCTCATCAAGATATCATCGTAGAGGATCCTCTCTAACACCTCGTTATCTAAACGAACTTCCACACCTCTCACTACTCTGTTCCACCGTCCCTCAACTTTCGCTTTTATCTTCCCCTTGACATAGTTCCACGTATGGGAAGTATATCTCCACGGTCTTACGTATCTCCTCTGACTCATCGCGTCGATTAAGAACTTACTGAGTCATCGAACATTTGCTCATTTGAAGAGTTGAAGTACTTATCGGCGAGGACTCAACTAGCTCTACACAATCCCGCTGATGAGTATATCCCGCAGACCGGGAAGCACACTATCCTCGAGAATGGGATTCGTTGAGGATGTCTGATTCAATTGTAGAGGGAGCTGACGATCTTGTAGAGATTCTACTTCTCTGAGAGGTCTAAGGCAGCTTGCATGCCTCAGCAGTATTTATAGGAATATACTTTTATAGCTGAATACTCCTCGTTATCATGTGAACTGGAGAGAGCGAATAATAATAGATCCCAACGTTATGGCTGGGAAGCCTGTGATAAAGGGGACGAGGATCCCTGTCGATGCTATATTGAGGAGGCTCGGAGAAGGAGCGAGCATAGAGGAGATACTCGAAGATTATCCTAACCTAAAGGAGGAAGATATAAGGGCCGCTTTGATTTATGCTGCTGAATCACTAGCAGAAGAGGAAATAATACCGTTAGTGGGATCTCATTGAAGTTCCTCATCGATGAATGTGTGGGCAGAAGGCTGGTAGTTCTTCTGCAGAGATCTGGATACGATGCCGTCTTCGTAGGGGATTGAAAGCTCTCTTCTGATGAAGATGTTTTAAGAAAGGCTGAAAGTGATGGTAGAATACTGATAACAGACGATAAAGACTTTGGAAGGCTCATATTCAAGTTAAAGAGACCATCAATTGGATTCATATTAATCGGGACTGACACGACAGACCGATAAGAGGCTCGATTCTCTGTTGGAAGTCTTGAAGAAGATAAATCCTAGTGGTAAGTTTATTGTGATAGAGGACGGCGCTATAAGGATAAAAAAGAATTCATAAGGTAAAGTAGTAGGGAGATTTCGTTCATCTCTTTATATGACTTTACGTGCCGCGTATTTTCGCTGACTCAATTCGTTTCATAGTAACTTATCATAGCAAGCTGTTCAAGAGCTCCGTAGGGATCCAGTTTGACCAGCGGATGCTCTTGAGACCCCCTCGGATTTCGGGACGCCTTATACCTTCACAGGCATCAAGTCCAGATTGCTCATTTTACCGAGCCAATGCGAAGAAATTCATTAAAAATAATCGGAGATTTAACGTTTTTCATTGTCTCTTGAACGAGCTCCGCTTCACTTTTATGAGTATGCCGGTACATCGTTGAGTTAGCTCACTCAATCACGATAAACTCTCATCTCATTTATCACACTTATCCAAGCTAATGCCACTTTCTCAGGATTATAACCTCCTCCCCCCAGGGCTATTAGCCTACCGAAGGCCTTCTCATGAGCTATCTCATGAGCGAATCTCACGACCTCTTTATGGACTCTGGGGCTGCACCTCAAGTGAGTTATAGGATCGCCATCTAAACAATCCCCTCCGCACTGCACTACGACTAAGTCCGGGCTTATACCCCTCATGAAATCCTTAGCTTCCTCAAACTTAGTTAAGAACTCAGGATCTCCATCTCCTGGCTTAAGCGTGATGTTCAGCTTAGTCCCCTCAGCTCCTCCCTTCCCCCTCTCCCACTCGAACCCAGTGCCGGGGTAGAGGTACCTCCCGTCCTCATGCACGTCAACTATGAATATCTCGGGATCCTCCTCGTACTCATAGTAAACTCCATCCCCGTGATGAGCATCCACATCTATGTAGAGCATTTTACGGAGACCTCTCCTCCTAGCTACCTCAAATAATACTCCTATATCGTTGAAGACGCAGAAGCCCGCGGCTGATCCCCTCCTCGCATGATGGAGTCCTCCCATGGGGTTGAAAGCGTGATCGACCTCCCCCCTTAGCACGGAGTCAAGAGCTCTCAAAGTAGATCCCACAACGTAAGCTGAGGCCTCGTAAACTCCCTTGAAAGCGGGAGTGTCCCCGTAATCTAAGTAACCGGATCCCCTCTCGGACATCCTCTTCACGAACTCAATGTAATCCTTGCGATGGAATAAAGCTATCTCCTCCTCTTCCGCCATAACGGGATCTAGGAGCACGAAGTCCCTCGGGAGGAGCTCATAGAACTTCACTATCCTGTAGGAGTTCATGGGATGATTCGGCCCGAATGAGTAGAGCGTCAGCTGAGGCCCGAAGAGGACTCCGACCCTGCACACCTTCATCGCCCCTCCATTCAATATCCGCTTAAAATCTCGGAGACCTGTGGTATTAATTGCTCCTTGAAGTGGTAAGATCGCGAGCTGTTGGAACTTGGAAGAGCTTAATACATCAATCTTTCACGCTGCTTCTAGCTCTATCCTCATCCGCGAACTTCCAGATTCCTCTACGCGGGTAAAGTATCTGTATGCCCAGTTCCTCAGCTAAAGCATCGCTTATGAGGACTTCCTCAGCTAAAGGGTTGATCAGAGCATTGGCTAAGACCTCCTCACTCACCCTGTCCTCAGTTAGAACTCTCACAAATACGGATCGAGGTGCTGCATATCCCTCGACATCACCACCAGCTGTACTGAGTGTGATCAGTAGAGACCCATCCGGTTGGGGCCAGAGGCCCTCTCTAGCCACATTCACAGGTATGAGCAGGTTCCTCGCTCATGAAACCCGTGTTCACGAGAGCTGTGAGCACAACTCTCTTGCCGAATTCTCTACTTCTGACCTCTATCCTCAATCTTATCGGCATCTATATCTCCTCTCAATATCCTCTTAGCCTCCTCTTGGCTGATCGATTCTATCCTTATCCTCCCCCTTATCTCCTTGATCCTCACGTAGCCGACCTTAACTCTCCTGAGCACGAATGATACTAGCCGCTCGGGTTAATAAACTTACATGAACGGGGTCTATCTCCTAGTCAGATAGAGCTGATATCGAGTTATTAAAAAAGAGTTATCTCACCCTCAGGATTCTATACTTCGGAATGCTTCGAGGTCTCGACAGAAGGGACTCTTAACACTCCTGACCCCCTGAGCTCAAGATTCCCTCAGATCTCCTGAAGATGGGGGTAACCGTCATCCTCGCGAGCTGTAAGCTCGATGACACCCCCGAAACTCTCTATTTCATCCAACTTTACCTGATCTTAACTCAAGTTCGCCTGATAGTGCATCTATAACTTCGTTCCAGCTACTCTCTCTGTAATGACTATGGAAGGGATCATAAGCTTCTCATCCGATATTTTCGAAATTAAAATAGCTATTTTCCTCCTCAGAAGGAGGAAATGTGTTATCAGGAATCTCGTGTCCAATATCAACGCCATGCTCTCCTTTCCTCCAAGAGTTTGATAAGCTTCTCATACTCTTCCTCGCCGACTGGATCCCCCGGCTCTGGGATCCCTGGTTTCATGAGTATTATCTTTTGCCTTCTAAAGAAGCAAAAATAATTCCCTTTAAGGCATCTATATTT
>JAVCBY010000043.1:0-20698 GCA_037917625.1 Thermoproteota archaeon
TTCATCCCATGTCAAGCTAGGTTAGTCGTTCTATTGGCGATATCACTCGCAGCATTCCCCTCACCATTGATTCAAGCATCCTTAATGCTCTCAATCTACATCCTCGGTGCACTAATTTTCCTCTTATCATCTAAGCTCTTGAGGACGATTATGGGATGGAAGGAGCCTACGGAACTCCTCATGGAGCTCCCGCCTTATCATAGACCTAGCTTAAGGGTGATCTGGTGGTACTCTAAAGCCAATGTGATCCACTTCATGAAGAAAGCTGGATTAATAATACTCTTCATGGGCTCCCTGACATGGCTCATCCTCAATACGGGTCCGTCTGGATACGTTGAGGATCCCTCTAATAGCTTCGCTTTCATGCTAGGTAGTGCCTTAACGCCCATGCTGAGTTTAGTGGGTTTAGGAGATTGGAGATATGCTTTAGCCCTTGAAGTAGGGTTCATCGCTAAAGAAGGACTACTATCAACCTTCTCCCAGCTATCTGGCTCACCTGATCCGGTAAGTGCGATTAAGTACGTGGGAATAACTCCTCTTAAAGGGATCTCACTCGCTCTAATAATGAGCTTCTACGTCCCATGCTTAGCTACTATGTCGACTATGCTATCGGAGTTGGGGAAGTTGAAGTATGTAGCTTTAGCTATAATACTGGAGCTCTCAGTATCATTCATCCTCGCCTTTATCTCATATAATTTGGGCTTGGCCTTGGGGCTCGGCTGAGCGTGTTCGCGACATATAAGTTAAAAATTTTGAGGAGAAAATTATATCGCTTACCCTCTATAACTGACGATGGACGGCTTAGATATCAGCATACTTAGTGAGCTCGTCAAGGACGGTAGGATAACTGTTAGCGATCTGGCGAAGAAATTAGGAGTTCCTAGGACGACTCTGGATTCTAGGGTGAGGAAATTAGTTGAATCAGGGATAATAAAGAGGTTTACGGCTCTCATAGATTACAAGAAGATCGGGTATCAGATCACAGCATTCGTGCTAGTTCAAATAAAGAGGAGGAAGCCAGAGCAGGAAAAATCCAATCAAGAGATATTCATAGAGGAGATTGCGAGGGAATCCGAGAGGAGGGAAGATCTCCCTTGGATAGAGGAAGCTCATATAATAACGGGGGATTATGATGTGCTGCTTAAAGTGAGAGCGAGGGACATGGATGAGCTAACTAAGTTCTTGATAACCGAGCTAGCTAGACATCCCGATGTCGAGAGGACTCACACTATGATGGTCCTAAGGAGCCCATATTCAAGCGTCGCTCCCCTTGAGAAATTCTCCCCTTGAGATATCTTACCATGGGTATCTCCCTCTCGATATCCTCAGTTATCAGCTCCCAGAGGATCTTAGGGTTCCCGAACCTCCCCGTCCTCATGACACTGGAGGGCGTAACTATGAGATACACTGGCATGTCCTGAGGTTCCATCGGGACCCTCTCGACTATCTGAAGATCGTGGACAGTGGTAGCTACTGGCGTCCTCCCATCTATAGCTCCCATCTCCCCTAGTATCCCGTACTCCAGATCCGAGTAACCGTGACCCTTCCCAACTCTCCCTCCCTCCTTATCGACAGCTACTGAACCAGTGACCTTCAGATCTATCTTAGGGACCTCTAAGACCTTCTTCCCGTATTTGAAAGCCCCAGCTATCGTAGATGCTTCTGAGTACCTAGCGATCGGTATCCTCTTAGGATCGAGGAGGAGGAATCCCTCCCTCAACCTGGGGGTCGCCATTATCACTAGCTTACCCTGAAGTAAGCCCAGATATCTAACATATCTCTGAGGAGAATCAGGGTTCACGAAGATAACGTTAGCTTCCTTCCATTCCTCCTGTCCACTCAACCTCTCAGCTGCTTCCTCAGCCCCTAAGAAGTTAGGTATCCTGCCCGATATGGGCTTCGGGAACCTTGCAATACCTCTCTCCTCCAACAGCTTCCAGATGTATGCCCTTATCCTCTCCTTCTCCTCCTTCATCCCTCAGATACTCCCAGCTAAAAATTAAAAGATCGATCTGATTAACTCTTCGGTGCTCAAGTTGAGCTTCAGGGAGAGGATAATTGAGCTCCTCATGACTTCATCCGAGCCCCTTTCCGTCAATGAGATAGCTAGAAGCTTGGAGATAGATCCGAGCCAATCATGGGAGATATACGATCATCTAGAGCATGTAGCGAGGACTGTGAGGGCTAAATACGGTAAGGTACTCTTGATGGATCCACCATACTGTAAGAAGTGCGGTTACATATTCAAAGATCTCAAGAAGCCTAAGAAACCTAGCAGATGTCCGAGGTGCGGGAGTGAGTGGATAGAGCCTCCTAGGTTCATAATCAAGTGAGCAGATCAACTATAGTGTCCCTCATCTTCAAAATTATATCCTCTCTGACGTTCTCCAGCTCTCCGTGGGCGTTACTCTCGATCTCTATAGTGCCCAATGAGACAGTTGGAATCCCCCTCCTCGCGAACACGAAACCATCATTCCCCCCTAGGGATCCAGCTATGGTTCTAGATCCGAAGTACTTCTCATAACTCGCTAGGACTTCCTTAACGAAATCGTCATCAGGATCTGTCATCCACCCGGGATTAGCCGTATCCTTTATCCTCAACTCAACATCAGCCCCTATCTTGCAAGAAGCAGCACTGAGTGCTGCTCTGAACCTCTCTATCACTTCCCCCTTGTCCTCATCCGGTATGAACCTTATGTCGAAGCCTATAATGGCCTCGCTCGGGATGACGTTGTGCTGAGTCCCCGCTTCAACCTTAGTTATGCTGAACCTACCCCAGAGCTTCGGGACGGGGGAGCCAGGGGGAGAGGGTATCTTAGATAGCTTCATAGCATGCATTTGAGAGAATCCCGTCAATAACTCATCTGCTAGCTTTATAGCCATGTTAACAGGGTTTAGGGCTGAGAAAGGCCTCCCAGCGTGCCCGCCCTTTCCCTTAACTATTATATCTCCATGTATGACCCCGCTAGCCCCTATCCCAACGAAGTCAGGGGCAGCATCTATCACTATGACGGCATCTGGTCGTATCCCAACTTCATCAAGCCCCCTATCAGCCAAAGCAGTGACTCCAGTCCCTCCAACTTCCTCATCACCGACTACAGCTACTATCGGGTTGTATCTAGCCTCCCCTCTCTCGATGACGATCTGGCAAGCTGAGAGGCTTAGGGCTATAGCTGACTTATCATCAGCTGCCCCCCTACCATAGATCCTACCATCAATCCTCTTAGGATCGAAAGGATCGAACTCCATTCCATTGATCCTCCAGGGGCCCTTCGCCGGGACTACATCATAATGGGAGAGTAGAAGCAAATTCTTTTCAGCTCCTAGGTCTTTCCAAGCTATTAAATTGGGCAAATCTCCTCTTTCATCTCTAAAAACCTGAATATGAGTTCTCATTCCTATTGATTCGGCTCTATCCCTTATCAAACTAACTATTTCTCGGTAGTTTCTTCTCTCAGATGCGTTAGTATCTATCCTGACGAGATCCATTAGGAAGAGTAGCATATCCTCATCTTCAGAGAGGCTGAGCATATCCCGAATAACATAACCACTTTAATAGGATTTCCATGGGGAATTCAGGAGCGACATCTCTTAGCCCATCCTCACGACCACGGGAAATTTACACATCTAACTCACTCTTATCTTTCTAGCCCGGCTTTCTTAGTCTTTATACGCTTTCTGGAAGCTCCTCATTGATCTCTGAGGAATACCTCGAGACGATAGCTCCACCGGAAGAGCTGATGCAGTGAGCTAGAGGCACACTCAGTCAAATTTTTAACATTCAACTCTCGGCTGGTGCGGTGTGACCCTTGAGGATAGTGTTACTTGGTAAGCCTGGCGCTGGGAAGGGGACTCAGGGCGAGTTTCTATCGAAGGAGCTCAAAATTCCGAGGATAGTGATGAGCGATCTGCTCAAGAGGGAAGTGGAGTCAGGATCAGAGCTAGGGATGCTTATAAAGGGGTACATGAGCGAGGGGAAGCTCGTCCCAGATGAAGTGGTCTATAAGGTCCTGGAGAGGGGAATAGGGGGCTTGAGAGATTTCATCCTAGACGGTTTCCCTAGAAACTTGAAGCAAGCTGAGTGGTTAGATTCATTCCTCTCATCGAGAAATATGGAGCTCGATGCCGTCCTCTACTTCGATGTGAGCGATCTCATAGTGCTGAGGAGGATGATGGGAAGGCTTGTCTGTGAGAGATGCGGTAAAACTTATAACATATTCTACGATCCTCCCGAGGACATAAGGAAGTGCTCCTGCGGGGGGAGGCTCTATCAGAGGGTCGATGATTGTTACGATAAGATACTGAGGAGGCTCGATGTATTCAGGGAGGAGACCGAGCCGCTCCTTGAGTACTATAAGAAGAGAGGGAAATTAGTATCGATAGATGCATCAGGTGGGATAGAGGATGTGAGGGAGGAGATGATCTCCATCCTTAAATCACTCGAGCGTGATTGAGTTAGCGTAACGTGGTCGGGGGACTCGGATCACATTTTTAAATCATAGCTCTCGCTAGCTCTGAGGAGGGTCTATGTCAAAGGTAGCGAGGAGGAGGAAAGTAGAGGGTGTAAAACCCAAGATAACGCATGGTCTTCCCGTAAGGGCCAGGCTGAAGTGCGCAGATAATACTGGTGCGAAGTTACTCATGATAATAGGTGTTCATGGCCATAAGGGGAGGAAGGACAGAGTGCCTACTGCGAGCGTCGGTGATATGGTGACTGTAGTCGTGAAGAGGGGGAAGTACGATCTCATGCACAAACCGTTCAAAGCTATAGTCGTGAGGCAGAGGATGCCTTATAGGAGGAAGAACGGACAGTGGGTGGTCTTCGAGGATAATGCTGCTGTGTTGGTCAATGACGACGGCACACCGAGGGGATCGGAGTTCAGGGGTCCTATAGCTAAGGAGGCTATTGAGAGATGGCCCAGCTTGAGCGTTATCTCAGCGCAAGTCGTCTGAGGTGATTTCATGCGGACAAAGTCGCATAAGCCGAGTAAGCAGAGGAAGTATCTTTACAATGCTCCAATTCATCACAGGGGGAAGATAATGTCAGCCCCGCTCTCAGAGGAGCTGAAGAGCAAGTACGGGATAAACTCGATCCCCATCAGGAGGGGAGATAGAGTTAGAGTGATGAGAGGGGATTACAGAGGTACTGAGGGCGAGGTCATATCAGTAGATAGAAAGAGGTACAGGATCGCTGTGAAGGGGATAGTGAGGAGGAAGGCAGATGGGACTGAAGTACCGGTACCCATACATCCCTCTAAGGTGGTCATAACTAAGCTCTATCTCAAGGATGAGGCGAGGAAGAGGTTATTAGAGAGGAAAGGGGTAAGGGCAGAGGAAATAGTTGAGGAGAGTGAGTGAAATGGGAAAGATGGGCGGATCTAGGCATTTGAAGAGCCTAGCAGCTCCTGGATATTATCCGATAGCGAAGAGGGAGAGGGTATGGGTAGTCAAGCCGAGCCCAGGGCCTCACGCGATAGATGAAGGGATCCCCCTCCTCCTGATAGTCAGGGATGTGCTGAAGTTAGCGACTACAGCTAGAGAGGCTAAGAGGATCATAAGCATGAAGAAGATACTAGTGGATGGGAAGCCGAGGTATGATTACAAGTTCCAAGTAGGACTGATGGACGTGATATCCATCCCAGAGATCGGTGTGAACTACAGGATGGTCCCAGACCCTCATAGGTTTTTGAGGCTCATCGAGATACCCCAATCCGAGAGCGGGATGAAGTTAGTGAAGGTTATAGGGAAGAGGACGATAAGGGGAGGAAGGATACAACTGACCTCTCACGATGGTAGGAACTTCCTCCTAGATGGGAGGGATGTAAAGCCTGGAGATTCTCTGCTAATAGAGATCCCCTCTCAGAGAGTGATGGATCATCTGAGGTTCGATATAGGCTCCTCAGTGCTCGTGACTAAGGGTAGGATGGCTGGTCGAATCGGCAGGGTTGAGGGGATAGGGGCGATAATAGAGATGAGGGATCTGGAGAATCCTGAGCTCTCCTATAGGGGGGTAAAGGAGAATCTGATGGTTGTAGGTAAGGAGAAACCATTGCTCAAACTGAGGTGATGGGATGGAGGACCTGAGGGAGGAGATATTGAGGAGGTGGGAGAGCAACCCTATGCTGATACCTAGGGTCATGGCTGTGACCCTCAACATAGCCGTTGGGAGGAGCGGGGAAGTATTAACGAGAGCTGGAAAAGTTTTAGAAGAATTAACTGGCCAGAAACCAGTAGAGAGGAGGGCTAAGAGGACGATAAGGGAGTTTGGAATAAGGAAGAAGGAACCTATAGCTGTCTCAGTGACTGTAAGAGGTAAGAAGGCAGTTGAGCTCCTCGATAGAGTTGCTGAAGCAGTGGGGAGGAGGGTGAAAGCGAGTTCATTCGATGAGCTAGGGAATTTTGCATTCGGGATAAAGGAGCACATAGATATACCTGGAGTGAAGTACAAGGCTGAGATAGGGATATTCGGGATGGACGTCATAGTTTCCATCGGGAGAGCTGGTTATAGGATAGCTAGGAGGAGGATGGAGAGGAGAAGGGTTCCACTGAGGCACAGGGTAAGCAAGGCTGAGTCGATGTTATTCGTTGAGAAGTACTTAAATCTGAAGGTAGTGCATGAGGAAGAGTAGGTGATGGAAATGGCGAAGCCGAAGAAGAAGGTCAGGACTAAGGGTAAGGGCGCTTATGTATGTAGGAGGTGTGGGAGAGTAGGATACGGTATAATCAGGAAGTATGGCCTCTACTTATGCAGGAGCTGCTTCCTCGAAGTTGCTCCCCTAATGGGTTGGAAGAAGTACGAGTAGGTGATGCTCATGACGAGACTGGATCCCCTAGCTGATGCTATGAGCGCGCTCACGAACGGTTCAATGCTCGGCAAGAGGGAGGTTGTGATAAACATAGCTTCGAAACTCATAGGGAAAGTCCTCAAGGTATTGAAGGAGCACGGCTACATAGATGAGTTCGAGTACGTTGATGACGGTAGGTTCGGTAAGTACGTGGTCAAGCTGAACGGTAGGATAAACAAGGCTGGTGTGATAAAACCGAGATTCCCCGTGAGGGTGAGCGAATTTTCGAGGTGGGAGAAGATATACCTTCCAGCTGAGAACGTGGGCCTCATAATAGTTTCAACGAATCAAGGAATCATGACTCATAGGGAGGCGAAGGAGAGAGGGATAGGGGGAGTGCTGATAGCTTATTGTTACTGAGGTGATCTGGATGAGGTATCCAAAGGTGATAACACTAGCCCTAGAGTCCGAGGTTCCCATACCCGAGAGAGTCAAGGTGGAAGTGGATGGGAGCAAGATAAGGGTCTCCGGTCCGAAAGGAACGCTTGAGAGGGAGTTCCACAGCGAGTTAATCGAGCTCTCCATTGAGGATGGGAAAGTCAAGGTGAGGACGTACGGGAAGAGGAAATTCAACAAGGCTTATCTCGGCACTGTGATAGCTCACATAAGGAACATGATGAGGGGAGTCACTGAGGGCTTCAGGAAGGAGATGGTGATAGTCTACGCTCACTTCCCGATAAAAGTCGAAGTGGATGAGAAAAAGAAGATAGTGAAGATATCGAACTTCCTAGGGGAGAAGCTGCCGAGGTACGCGAGTATAGTCGGGGATACTAAAGTCAGAGTTGAGGGTGATAGGATATACATAGAGGGTATCTCTAAGGAGGATGTAGGGCAAACTGCAGCTAATATAAGGCTCGCGACCAAGATAAAGAAGAAGGATCCGAGGGTCTTCATGGATGGTATCTACGTGGTGAGGTAAGATGAAGGAGATGCTCAAGCTCAAGAAGAAGAAACCTAGATTCCTCAATCTAGCGCTTTATCAGAAGTTAGGCGCTACTAAGAGCTGGAGGAGGCCCAGGGGGATAGATAATAAGCAGAGGCTGAAGTTGAAGAGCAGGCCGAAGCAACCCAACATAGGTTACAAGAACCCGGATGAGATAAGGGGGCTCCACCCATCCGGTAGGAAAGTAGCTATAGTCCATAACTTGGAGGAACTGAGGAGACTATCGAGCGAGAGGGAGAGCGTTATAGTTTACATAGCTCATACCGTGGGTGAGAGGAAGAGGAGCATCATTAGGGAGGAGGCATCAAAATTAGGTTTGAAGCTAGCTAATTAAGGGGTGTCTATATGGATCTCGAGTATCAGAAGAGGCTCGCTGCTAAAGTAGCAGGTGTGGGATTGGATAGAGTGAGGATAAATCCTGAGAAGATAGATCTAGTCTCTGAGGCCGTGACTAGAGCTGATATAAAGAGGCTCATAAGGTCGGGGGCTATAGAGATACTTCAGAAGAGGGGCATAAGCAGGGCGAGGAAGAAGCCCAGGAGGAAGGGTCCTGGTAGCAAGAAGGGCGCTAAGTACTCAAAGCTACCTAGGAAGAGGAGGTGGATTAGGAAGATAAGGGCATTGAGGAGAGAGCTGAGGAGGATGAAGGAGCAGGGATTGATAGATTCTAAGGAATACAGGGAACTATATGCTAAACTATCGAATTTCAACAGCGTCTCGCAGCTCAGATCTCATGTAGGGAGGTGAGCTCTTTGGCGAGATCAGGTAGATATAAGGTGAAGTTCAGAAGGAGAAGGGAAGGGAAGACAGATTATATGAAGAGATTGGCTCTTCTAAAGAGTAGGAAGCCGAGAATCGTTGTGAGAAGGACCAATAGATACATAATAGTGCAGTTCGTTAAGTTTAAGGAGGAAGGGGATGAAGTGATAGCTTATGCTTTTTCAAAGGAATTGGAGAAGTATGGATGGCCTTATGGAGGAAAGAACCTACCAGCAGCATATTTGACGGGATATCTAGCAGCTATGAGGGCTAAGAAGGCTGGAGTTATGGAAGCGATCTTAGATATAGGTAGGTTCCCATCTACGAGGGGATCGAGGCTTTACGCAGCCTTGAAGGGAGCGCTCGACGCTGGCATAGATGTGCCCCACTCCCCGGAGATCCTCCCGGATGAGGATAGGATAAGGGGAGAGCACATAGTTTCTTTCGCGGAGAAATTGGATGAGGAATCCCTCAAGAGGCAATTCTCCGATTACCTCAGGAGGGGAGCCGATCCAAAGATGATCTCTGAGACCTTTGAGAGCGTCTTGGAGAGGATATCAACTGTGAGTAATGATTAAAATTTGATTATGGGAGGGAGGCTGGATGTACGAGGAAGAAGTGGAGAGGGAGTGGACACCCAGGACATGGGTGGGCCGCTTAGTAGCTGAGGGTAGGATAAAGAGCCTTGAAGAGATACTTAGGAGAGGTATACCGATTCAAGAGCCTGAGATAGTCGATATACTCGTTCCAGGGATCAAGGAAGAAGTCGTAGAGGTGATAAGGGTTCAGAGACAGACGGATGCAGGAGAACTAACTCAGCTGAGGGTAGTGGCTGCTGTGGGTGATGGGATGAACTACGTTGGCGTGGGCAAGGGGAAGGGGAAGGAGTTCAATATAGCTTTAGCAGATGCCGTTAGGAACGCTAAGCTGAACCTCATCAAGGTGAGGAAGGGATGCGGCTCTTGGGAGTGCGGCTGCGGGAGGCCCCATTCGATAGCCGCTGCTGTGACCGGGGCATCTGGATCCGTCAGGGTGACGCTCCTCCCCGCCCCTAGGAAGCTGGGGATAGTTGGAAATGAGACGGCTAAGATAGTCCTCGGGCTAGGAGGACTTCAGGATGTCAGGGTATTCTCTAAGGGTCACACGAGGAACAGGATGAATTATGCTTTCGCATTACATGATGCCCTACGCAAATTGTTAGTAATGAACCTCCCCCAGGACTGGAGGGGTTGACCATCTCATTTTTTAAACTGATGAGCTGATTCCAGTGGAGCGCACCCGTTAGGCGCGGGGCGCACGATGGCGGGTGCGCCCGGAGGTGGTGAGCCTGGAAGAGATCCCTTTGATAGCGGTAGTTAGGATAAGGGGCAGAGTTAATGTGAAGCCTGAGATAAGGAGAACTCTCGAAATGCTATACTTACGTAGGAAGTTTTGGGCGACTCTAGTGCCTCTAACGGATTCCTATAGGGGGATGCTCCACAAGGTGAAGGACTACTCTACTTACGGTGAGATAGATGAGCCCACTCTCTTAACGCTCCTCAGGGAGAGGGGAGAGCTCAAGATGGGTGGGAGCTTGAGCGATGAATGGCTCTCCAGCAACACAGATTTCTCAAGCATAGAGGAGCTAGCAAAAGCTCTCCTCAGCAAGAGGGTATACTTACATAAGTTGGGGTGGATAAAGCCATATTTCGGGCTCCATCCACCCAAGGGAGGTTTCAAGAGGACGACTAAGAGGGCTTGGAACGATGGAGGGGAGCTCGGATATAGAGGAAAGGAGATAAATACACTGATCAGGAGGATGATATGATGAGCATACCCAGGAGGAGGAAGAAGTCGAGGAAGATGAGGGGATCGAGGCTTCACGGATATGGGTTGCAGAGGCAACATAGGAGGAGTGGGAGGAGAGGGGGCTTCGGAATGGCCGGAACGAAGAAGCACTTATGGACCTGGATCACAGCATACGAACCTGATTACTTCGGGAGAGGAAGGAGGGGATTCAAGAGACCTAGGGCCGTGAGAAGGGAGATTAGGAGCATAAATCTCGCTGATTTAGACAAGATGATCCCAGATCTTCTGAGATCCGGAATAGCTGAGGAGCGTGAGGACGGAAGGATTGAGCTCGATCTCGGGAAGATAGGCTATAATAAGCTGCTCGGGAGAGGGGAGATAAGCAAGCCTCTGCTAATTAAAGTTGGGAGCGCATCTAGGAATGCTGTTAGCAAGCTAGAGAGCATAGGTGGAAGCGTTATTTTGACGGAGGGGGATTCTGATGAGTCTGATTAGGCAAATAATTTCTAAGATGAATAAAGGGATCCCGGAGGTTGAGAGACCAAAGAGATCACCGACTCTAAAGGAAAAACTCGCTTGGACGGGGCTCGTCCTCATAATTTATTACTTCCTCACGCAAGTCCCTCTTTATGGTGTGCCGAGAGGAGGCTTAGATTACCTAGCTCAGATAAGGGTGATATTCGCTGGCGCCCAGGGTAGCATAGTTGAGCTTGGTATAGGTCCCATAGTCACAGCTGGAATAGTATTAGAGCTCCTCGTAGGTAGTAAGATCGTCAAACTAGATCTAACTGATCCAGAGGATAGGAAGTTCTTCCAGGAAGCCCAGAGAGTTGCTGCTATATTCTTCATACTATTCGAGGTATCAGCTTATACTCTGGGAGGGAGGTTCGGAAACTTAACGACTCAGCAAGCTCTAATAACGATAGCTCAACTATCGCTCGGCTGCTTTCTATTGATGATGCTAGATGATCTCGTGGCGAAGTGGGGGATAGGGAGCGGTATAAGTCTCTTCATATTAGCGGGAGTTGCACAAGAAGCGATTTGGTCTATGTTCTCGCCTAAGATAGAGCCGACTACAGGTAGGTATGTGGGCGTCATACCCGCCTTGATATCTGAGGGCGTTGGAGCTATATATAGGGACTCCCTCCCAGGGCTTGTCGGCTTGATATCGACATTCGTGGTCTTCATAGCGGTCATATGGGCTTACGAAGTTAGAGTGAACATCTCCATTGCTCACTCCTTATACGGTGGTCTCAGGACTAAGTATCCAATAAGGCTCCTTTACGTGAGCAATGTCCCCATAATATTCGCCTCAGCCCTCCTAGGGGATATAGATATCCTCGCTAAGATCGCATGGTCCAGGCTGGGCTCTGAGACGAGCGGATGGGCTAAGTACCTCGTGGACTTCTTGGGGAGATATGAAGCAGATCCCGTTAGCGGGAGCGTGGTCCCAGTTCAAGGACTGGCTTACTATCTTACCACTCCTCATGGGCCCTCAGTTCTCGTTCAAGATCCGATAAGGGCTATAGTATACATAGTGATTCTGGTCGCTTCATGCATCGCTTTCGCTAAGATATGGGTGATGACGGCTGGTATGGATCCGAGGACCGTGAGCGAGCAACTAGTCAGGCAGGGGATTGTGGTCCCGGGGAGAAGGGCATCAGCGAAAGTAATAGCTAGGACGATAGAGAAGTACATAGAGGCCGTGACTTACCTCGGAGGTATCTTAGTTGGCTTACTCGCAGCAGTAGCTAACTTCACAGGAGCCTTCGGTACTGGGAGCGGTATACTCCTCGCGGTGACGATAATAGCTGGGCTTTACGAGAGACTCGCTCAGGAGCGTACGCTCGAGATGTATCCGAGGCTCAAGAGGTTCATAGGGTGATCAAATGGATCTAAGCTTTATTCTCTTCCCGCCAGGCTCAATAATATTCCTCACATTTTTAGCATTAACCATAAGTCTTGGTGTTAATTTGATAAACAAGAGGACGATAAATTATGAGAGGATGAGGGAACTGCAGAAAATAGTGAAGGAATATACGGATCTTCAGAGGGAGTTAGTCAAGAATCCGGATGATAAGAGATTGAAGAAGAAATTGGATAAGATGAAGCCCCAGTTCGATGCTGCTAGGGCTGAGATTAGCAGGATGAACATGAGGCCTCTCCTCTACACAACTATACCCATAATTATGATCTTCTGGCTCCTCGGTAACTTCTACGCAGATATCCCAGTGATAAATTTACCATTCCCACTCCCCTGGATCTTGGATTACTTCCATAATAATTCAGGTCTTTCGAACCAGACTTTGGGTTACGTCGGTTATTATGTGATAGCATCATTCTTATTCTCAGCTATCTTCCAGAGATTACTCGGAACAATTCCTTCTGAATAAATTTTTAACATAACTTTCCGATATAATAAAATAATAATCAAAAGTAGCCCCCTCCGGGCTCCATAACACTTAAAAATTGGGGATGCATCCTTCTCCCGCCGCGGGGGTATCAGATGATCAGCGTGAACAAAAGGGGAACTAGGAGGAGGCTGAAGAAGGTAAGAGTAGCCGTCAGAACGCCTGGAGGGAGACTGGTCTATCATTATAAGCACAAAAAGCACTCTTATGCTTTATGTAGCTGCGGTGCTAGGCTCAATGCAACACCCACTGGCCCCAGATCAGTGATCTCTAAGATTCCCTTGAGTCAGAGGAGGCCCAATAGGCCTTACGGAGGTAACCTCTGCCCCAAGTGCATGAGGAAGCTCATGGTGACCTCTGCGGTTGCAGAGGGTCTGGACCTCCTCGCGTCCTGAGGGACGCATTACCCACTCGCGAGAGGGGTGTTATCATGGGAGTTATCGAGGTGGGAAGGGTCTGTAGGAAGGTAGCTGGTAGGGAAGCCGGGAGACTTTGTGTGGTAGTCAGGATAATCGATAAGAACTTCGTTGAAGCGACAGGGCCGAAGGAGCTGACGGGCGTCAGGAGGAGGAGGGTGAACGTGAAGCACTTAGTACCCCTGCCCGTGAAGCTCGATATACCTGAGGGAGCGAGAGATGAGGAAGTGATCGAGGCATTGAAAGGCACCGATCTATACGAGAAGCTTCAGAAGGCTAGGGTATCTAGTTGATCGATGAAGTAGAGGAGATAGCTGTTAAGAGCGCTTATGAACCCGGCCCCTATGGATATAGGCCTCAAGAGAGGCCCATATTTCTTTATTTAGATCACGGCCTCATAATATTGGATAAACCTAAGGGTCCATCATCTCACGAGGTCACCGAGAGGGTCAAGAGGATACTCGAATACCCAGGAAAGGTGGGGCATTGCGGGACATTGGACCCTAAGGTATCCGGAGTCCTCCCGATAGTTTTAGGCAATGCGACGAAGCTCAGTAAATTCATCGCGGGATACGATAAGGAGTACGTGGGCACGCTTTACTTACACGGTGAGGTCTCGATTGATGAGCTTAAGGAAGCTTTGAGCAAATTCACAGGACCGATATTCCAGAGACCACCGGTTAAGTCAGCAGTTAAGAGATCGCTCAGAGTGAGGAGAGTTTATTCCATCGAGCTATTGAGTAGCGAGGGGAGGTTCCACAAGCTGAGGGTCAGGGTGGAATCGGGTACATACGTAAGGAAGCTTTTCTTCGACATAGGGGAGTTCTTAGGAGTCGGAGGGAGCATGAGGGATCTGAGAAGGATAAGAAGTGGGATCTTCACGGAGAAAGATTGCGTAACTCTCGAGGATCTCAAGGATGCTTACGATAGTTGGAAGACATCCGGAGATGAGAGCAAGATTAGGAGAGTCATCCTTCCCTTGGAGGTAGCGGTGAAGCACCTACCTAAGATATACGTGAAAGATAGCGCAGTCGCTTCCCTGACTCATGGAGCATCCCTCAAGGTGAAGGGGATCTGCTCACTGTCCAGGGGGATAAGGAAGAGCTCTATTGTAGCATTGATGACCCTGAAAGACGAGCTCATAGCGATAGGGAGAGCTCTAATGAATTTCGATGAGATGATCTCAGCTGATAGTGGGGTAGCTGCTAGTATCGAGAGGGTTATAATGCCTAGGGACCTCTACCCGCCGATGTGGAGGACCGGATGATCTCAATCTTTTAATATGTGTGCATTATATGAGACATGGGCCGGGGTGCCCTAGCCCGGAAGGGGGCTGGCCTGGAGAGCCAGTGGCCCGTTGGGCCGCGTGGGTTCAAATCCCACCCCCGGCGCCACTAGCTGTTCCACTCTTTGATACCTCATAAAGAGGATTGAGCGTACGTGAGGCCTCAAGTCATATACGATAGTGGAAAAGGGTTACAAAAACTCAATTATGACTTTCCCCCCAAGAATTACTATCTTTAAATCATAGCAGTTCTAAGTATCTCCTTTAAGGAATGCCGTGATGGACCTATCTATAAATCCATCAGATGGGCCTCGTAACTCGCTAGAGATACGAAACATTAAAATTGAGTGGTACGATATACTCCGAAAAAAGGGGTGAGTGGTTGTCGGGAGTTGAGCTGAGGAGGGTAGTAAGGCTGCTCAACACGACTCTAGATGGTACTAAGCCCACTATAGTTTCGCTCACAGGCGTGAAGGGGATAAGCCATACTCTAGCGCTAGCTATCCTGAGGAAAGCAGGCATATCTCCAAACAAACTCCTAGGAGAGCTTAGTGAGGAGGAATATGCTAAGATAGAGGATGTCGTAAATAACCCGCATAAATACGGGGTCCCTTGGTGGCTGATGAATAGGCAGAAAGATTACAGAAATAACGAATCTAGGATACTCATAGGGGATGATGTGAACTGGTACATGACCCAGGATATCAACTTAATGAAGAAGATAGGTAGCTGGAAGGGGATAAGGCATGAGCTAGGGCTGAAGGTGAGGGGACAGAGGACGAAGACGACTGGAAGAGCGGGGAAGACGGTCGGTTATCAGAGGAAGAAATGAGGTGGTGATATGGGGGATATAAAGAAGCATAGGAAGAAATATGAGAGGCCTTACAAACCTTGGGATAGGAGAGTTCTGGAGGAGACGAATAGACTAGCCGGTTACTACGGTCTGAGGAACAAGAGAGAGCTCTGGAGGATGAGCTTCTTAGCGAAGAAATATAGGAGGATAGCTAGACAGCTTTTAGCCGCTCCTAAGAGCGAGAGCTGGAAGGTTGAGCCCATAATAAGGAAGCTGCAAGCCCTCGGGATCCTCGGTAAGGATGCGACTTTAGATGATCTACTCGATTTGAGCGTTGAGCAATTCTTGGAGAGGAGATTGCAGACAATCGTTTGGAGGAAGGGGTTCGCTAAGAGCCCATACATGGCTAGGCAGCTCATAACTCACGGTCATATAAGGGTTAACGGTAGGAGGATAAGGCAGCCAAGCTACTTAGTCAAACTAGAGGAGGAGGATAAGATAGAGTGCCTCCATCCCTCATGCTTGGAGGTTGAGGAGGTGAGATGATGTCAACTGAGAGGAAGGGTAAGATAGGGGTGGCGCACATATACTCATCTTTCAATGATACTATAGTCCACATAACCGATATAACGGGAGCTGAGACCATAGCTAGGTACTCCGGTGGGATGTTCGTGGATGCTGATAGGCTAGAGGGCTCTCCTTACGCAGCCTTGAAGGCTGCGATGGCGGCAGCTAAAGAAGCTCAGAGGAAAGGGATAACCCATCTAATAGTTAAGGTGAGAGCTCCTGGGGGTATAAAGAGTAGGATCCCAGGTCCGGGTGCTACAGCAGCCATAAGAGGTCTATCTAGATCTCAACTCACTCTCATAAGGGTCGAGGACGTGACCCCGATACCTCACGATGGTTGCAGGAGGCCTCACGGTAGGAGGGGAAGGAGGGTCTGAGGGAACTTTCACATAACGTTAACGATAGAAATTTATTAAAGCCTCACAGTACATTTTAGGGGATGCCCCCCTTGAGCGTTATGAGTGATTTGATTGAGTTTTACAGAGGAGCTGGAAACATAAAGTTAAGAGGGGGGCTCGACGAAAGTTCCTTCGTCATAGAAATATCCGGGAGAAGGGAGATAAGGGTCCTAGTCTCTATCTTCGACCCCTCTTACGAGAGCGTGCAGGAATTCGTTGAGTCCCTGATAGATTCCTACAGGAGAGCGGGGATAGTTTTCGATAGGCTAGACTTATGGGTCCCTAAGAATCTATATGCTACCGCGAGCAGGGAGGTAGAGGAGGGGAGAGCTAAGGGGGATGGCTGGGCCTCTAAGGTGATAGTGAGATCTCTAGATAGATCATTCATCCCCGATCTCGAGATGAAATCTGTGAGTAGGGAGGATCTCCAGATTAAGAGGGACTCACAAGTAGCTAGATCCAGTAGGATAACACCAGATCCGGATATTGGGAAGCTGATTCAGGAGGTCGGGAAGGGGCTGGCTGAGGAGATCTCCAAGAATCTAGAGATTTTCATAAGGGGTCTACTATCCTCAGACCTTAAGAAGGAAGATCCAGAGCTGATACACAGAATACATGAACTAGAGAGGAGAATAGAGCTCTTAGAATCCTTTATCAAGATACTGGGGAGCTATGGTACCTTCTCCTCTCTCCCCAAGCCCAGCTTCCAGTTCAGTGAACTCGTTATAGAGAGCTCAACTAAACAGAAATCCGAGATTGAGAGAGTTGAGAAACAAGTTATCCCTAAAATAGAGGAAGACATTCATAATGAAAGATCCTATGACGTTGGATCTGAAGGGGGGTTCGATGGAGGATGTGCTCTCGGAGATATTTAATAATCCTTGGGTGAGCATCCTGAGGAGGAAAGGTGAGAACTTTGAAAGTGAGAGTAATTGAGCTATCTGATCAAAGGACGCTCCTCGTTCTGGAGGGAGTCTCCCCATCTTTCGCGAACTCAATAAGGAGGGCAATAATAGCTGAAGTTCCGACTTTCGCGATAGATGAGGTGATATTCTTCGAGAACACGACACCCTTCTTCGATGAATATATAGCGCATAGGTTGGCGATGATCCCGCTCAAGACTAGCCTCGATTTACTGAGGATCGATCCCAATAGGACTGTAGTGCTCGAATTATCGAAGAAAGCGAAGGATCCGATTGAGATAGTGTATTCGGGAGAGCTAAAGTCCTCAGATCCTCTCGTATATCCGGCTAACGATAAGATACCGATAATAAAGATGAGGAAGGGGCAGAAATTGAGGTTTCAGGCTATAGCTAGGATCGGTAGAGGGAAAGATCACTCTAAGTGGTCGCCAGCTGCAGCAGTCGGTTATAGTTACATGCCTATTTATGAACTGAAGGGCTTAGAATCTATAGAATGCGATTTGAGTCAATGCTCAAACTGCATTGAGTCAGATGGCGGAATTTTGAGGGTAGATTACCCCGTCCTCTGTGATGGATGTTTGGAGGCGTTGGAGAGATGCAGGGTTAGGAACCCCGATAAGATAGTCAGGAGATGGGATGAATCCAGGATCATCATAAGCTACGAATCCACGGGCTCTCTGAGGCCGGAGGAGATATTCAGCGAGGCGTTGAATCAAGTGAAGGGGAAGCTCGGGGAGCTGCTCAGTAAGATATAGATAACGTTTTTAATCTGTTGAGGCATATAGGCTCGGGCGGGGGTAGCCAAGCCAGGTCCAAGGCGCCCGCTTGAGGGGCGGGTGGGCGTCAGGCCCGCGTGGGTTCAAATCCCACCCCCCGCACTAAAAAAGAAAGGAAGGGGGAGATTATTCTCCTTTAAATAACGTCTCATATATGAAGTAACCTATCGCTATGAGCAATATCGCTATCCCGAGAGCTGTTACTAAGAACAGAGTGGGATCACTGGCCAAGGGGCTCACGCTCTCGAGAGATAAGGATCTTCCTAGTATCGTCCTCCATGGTTCAGGTATTTTATCAGCTACTATCGGTAGATTGGCTATGAAGTATGGGTATTGACTGAACATATTCAAGTACTCTCCAGTTAATATCGTGAGCGCTGCTGATATCGTTGCGAGGGCTGAGAGCTTGAAGTTAACGCTGCCGAATATTAGTCTCAATATAGCGTAGATCTGAATCACTATGAGTATTATCTTGATCAGGAAGAGCCAGCTCGTGTCGACTGTCTCAACTCCACCTAATCCCCATCCGAAGGATCTGAAGATATTGTTGAACTTCATCGGCGTCGATATCAATGACATAGAGTACCATGGGCCCAATATCAGCGTTATGAAAGTCCCCACTACGGCTACCTTCAATGAAGTCGAGTAAAGCTGGGAGCTCTCCTCACTCCTCTCCTTGACCATTCGATAAGCTAACAGAGTCGAGATGAAGAGGGAACCGAACGTTATGGCGCCGAATACACTCTTCAGATAGAGGGGCGCGAAAGTCGGATTGGCGAGAGCTCCGAGGGCATCTATATAAGGCTTCCCATCTATCTTAAGCCCAGATGGCGTATTCAGGAAGGCGAAAACTAACCTGAAGCCGAGAGGTATAGTGTAAGCTGTGATAGCTAATAGGATACCGGAGGAGAGGTGAGCCCATCTCGGGAAGGAGTCCCAACCGTAGTAGTAGAGCACTATAGCTAGGAAGTGGATCAGTATCGAGAGTATCGCTATCCCGAATGGGAGCAAGGTTATGTTGCCAGCAACCCCTATGAACTCGGGATAGAAGCTGAGTAGGAATACAGTGAAGGCTGTCCCCATGACACCAGCTATCGCATAGGTAGCAGCGTATATCCTGAATATCCCTCTAGCTATTCCGTCGAGCCTCTCATTCCCCGCGAGATCCGCTTTCCTCTTCAGCAAGGGCACTATCGTCGCGAGGGCCATTCCCAGGTTAACAGCCACTATATGTATGCCGAAGACGAGAGCTACGAAGTAGACCTGCGGGATCATGATCACACCTCCCTAACTGATGGAGCGTACAGGAGCTTCCAAACGGCTAAGATCAGAGCTAAAGCTACGGAAATCAATATTAAAGCTATTAAGCCGTATGATAATGGATCTCCGGGGTTCGCTGTTTGAGCTACATCTACTGTCATTACACCGTAGATGGACCACGGCTTCCTCCCTATCTCCCTGACGGCCCACCCGAGGAAACTGATGATCTGAGCTACTATAGGAGTCAATACGTTTATTTTGAGTAGAATTGGGGATAAATTCCCTCTCATGATTAATATAGATGAGATCAAAGCATATAGACCTAAGAGGATGCTTAGGCCCGTCTTAACGTAGTATAAGTAGTGTATCATGAGGGGAGGCCTACAATCGAACGCTGCTTCAGCTAATGTACAGTAATCTTTGGGTATCGAATCGTAATCGGGTAGTTTAGCTTCGAAGCTCCCATAAGCTATGAAGCTCATGATCTTCTCTATTCCTAGAGATCTGCTGAAGCTGAATATCGTATTACTAGTACCTTCCATCGCCGCTAATTTCTCGGGGTTATATGAAGCTATCTCAACCCCTATGATGTGCCCGAAAAGGAGACCTTGAACTGCTATGAAGATTAAGCTCAACAAGATCCCTAGCCTTAATCCACTGGCATAATAGACTTTCCTCTTATCGCTCTTCGACCTGAGGAGTAGCAAGGAGTACCCCCCGAATATAGTGAATCCCGTTACCGTTATCGCAGCCCCTAGAGCATGCAATATGCTTCCAGCGTAAACTGGGGAGAGGAAAGTGACCATAGTATACCCGACGCTCTTAACAGTGTTGGTCAATATGATATCAACGACGTCCTTCACTAGCAGATCCTTAACGCTTCCAAGGGCCTCCTCCTTTATGACGAGTGAGAGTACGCTATCTCCCACTTTGACGTTACTCCAGGATTCGCTCGCGAGCTTAGATACTATCTTAGATGGGAGTAGAACAGCGACACCTTCACTCCTCTCTCCTAAAACTTCCATACCGAGAGATAGGAGCTTGTTCACATCTAGTACACCTACTATTTCCTTAGGGACTACTAAGAGCAGCTTAGGATATCCCTTATCGTACTTCCACCCGTTCATAGGATCGTAGGAAGCTTGTATCCCAGTGGGGGCAACCATGTAGCTGTTCACACTCATTATGAGGGCTCCTGAAAACCAAGCCCCTACTAAAGCTAGGAATGCTAGGATCAGCTTCCCCTTGACCCCTAGCTTCCTCCACCCGAATACTAAGAAGTATATGAAGGTTATCTCTATGAGGAAAGCGAAGATCTCCGCGTACAGAGGGAAGAATATGTACCTACCGGCAGCCTCGAGTAAGTTTGGCCATATTAAAACCAAACCGAACTCGCTTAATGTCCCGCTAGCGGCTCCTACTGCGAATATTATGCCTAAGGCCTTTGCCATGGTCTTGGCCATCTCATGCCACTTCTCATCCTTGCTCCTCGCGTAGAGCAGTAGCGAGAGGATTATGAATAGGGGCAAACCGA
>JAVCBY010000059.1:0-20440 GCA_037917625.1 Thermoproteota archaeon
GCCATCCACTATCTTGAGCGGATCGTACCTCTCCTCCACTAATATGGGGGCGCACCCACTCCCAGTATAAGTGTACTGAAGCGTCACATTGTCCCCGCTCCTCAGTTGTGTTATGTGCCAAAATTCGTTAGCGCTCGGATTATCAGCTTGAACGTAGTTCGGAGGGTTGCCACTATTCACAGTAGCGTAGCTAGGTGCATAATGAACTGATATCGTTAGTCCGCTGGGCTTGTTTATCGGGATCCAGATATCGGAGACGGTCTCCCCTGTGTTATTATTCATAACTATTATGCGGCCTGTGACGTTCCAGGGACCGCATAAATAACCGAAGCCCTCCGTGTATATCGTTGCATTAACGTATTCATTCACGATTATGGGTAGAGGCGTCTCCGCCGCTCTTAGATCTGGTGCTTGTAGCGTGAGCAGGATCAACAGGAGCATCGTCACCAACAATCTTTTCATTATGATGACCTCCCACGAATACTTCCACTACTACGCAGTATCTCAAATTTAAACTTAACGATTAACTTTCAATTGGCTGAATATCAAATTGCTAACTAATAGTATTCTCTTTATAATCCTTCTTTATAATCCTCATTTTAATTGTGCATAACTGACTCACTACCTTCAGTTCTTGAAACATTTTCAAAAATGCATTGTAATACACATCTCCGCTGAGCTAAAAGAATTTCCAATTTTCATCTAGTCGAGTCGATAATGCTAAGAAGTCGTCGATAGTATGAAAAAGCTATGAATTTAATCTACCCTTTAAAAATTTATGTTCCTAGCGATTTTCTCATATCATCTATGATCTTTTGTAGATCATCCAGCTTATTCCTCACTTCGCTCAGTTTAGCTTCATAATCTTTTAATCTCTCCTCAAGCTCCTTCTGAGACTCCAGAGCTGGGATTGCTATCTCTAGGCTGCCCTTACCCTTTATCTCATCGTAAGTCTCCTTAACGAGTTTTCCTGCTTCTATCTTTCCAGCTAGATGATTCCTCACCGTTGCCTCAGTCCTCCCCAACTCCTCAGCTATCTTAGAAGTTGAATAGCCAGCCCTCTCCCTAGCTAAAGCGCCAGCTGCTATCAAGAGGGAATCAAGCCAAGTCAACCTATCCTCAGAGCTCCTCACCTTCTCCAGCACGTCCGGTCTCAAGAGCGTGCCTAGGAGCAAGGCTAACTCCAACTTCCTTATATCCTCCTTACCCACAGGTTTGAGAGGTACTTCCTCACTCATGCTCTATCACCCTCCCCCTAAATACCTTATCCGAATGCACTCTTATACCTTCATCCGTTATCTCGAAGGGGTGCCTCCTCATATCGTGCTTAGTGCCCCTCATCTTCCAAACTATCATGCTCCTAACTAGCTCTCCATCCACCTCATCTAAGTCGAGCCTTATTATACCATCGCTAGCGTGCTCCACTCCTGGCCCTCCGAAGCCCCTCTCAGTCACGCTGACTTGCGATACCATGAGAGCAGTGACTCCTAACCCTGAGAGTACTCTCTTCAATTGCATCAATACGTTCCTAGCGCTCACAGGCCTCGTGAGGTAGAGCGTCGATACGGAGTCTATAGCAGCCCTTTGAGCTTTAGTATCCCTCAAAGCCTCCCTAAGCACATCCATGAACTCCCCTATATCATCTACACTCCTAACTACGTACCTCTCCCTCTTAGCGGCTTCCCCTACTCCTCCAGTGAAGGCATCCACTATCGCGAAGATCCCCTGCTCCTCATAACTCCTCACTTCCCACCCGAAGGAAGCCATCTCCCTTCTCACTTGCACGGGATGTTCCTCTAGAGTGACTAAGACAGCTGGCTCCCCTAATGTGAGGCCGTGATAGAGGAACTGTTGGCTGAATATAGTCTTCCCAGTCCCGGGGCCTCCGGATAAGAGCACTACGTTCCTCTTAGGGATACCACCGTTCACTAACTCATCGAACCCAGGTATACCGCTTTTCACCCTCTCTACTATCATGTTCACCCTCATTATACCCCTCACTGAGGATAAAAATTTTAAGTGAAGGGTATGCTCAGCTTCAAGCTAATCTAGGTAGTACTCCCTTGATGCGCACCTAACCCCTCCCCCTCCGGCCTCTATCTGAGGTATACTAACTCTTATCACATCCAGCCCCCACTCCCTCTCCAAGTACTTGCTAGCTTCCTCATTGTATGCATCTACCACGAGCTTACCCCTCCCTATGTTCAGGGCATTGACTAAAGTTATCTCACTGCCCTCAGTTGGTATCTCATCTACCTCAACACCTAACTCATTGAAAACGCTCCCAGCATCAACAATGTCCATTTCATTTCCGAACTTGATGAAGGAGTAGAAACCCATCCTTCCAGGGCTAAGGAAAACGCAAGGGCCAGCGTTCATCATCACCACATCTAAGTGAACTGCTCCAGTCCTCCAATCCCTTATGTAACCCGGTAGGGGGACCCCATATATATCCAAATTCACCCCCTTCAAGGAAAAGTACTCCTTCATGAGCTCGATTGCTGCCCTATTGCTCCCCCTTATCCCTATCCCCGTGAAGAGAGCTATCTTATCCTTCTTCACTATTATGAAGTTCCCCCCTTCGGCTCTAGCCCTTAAGATGCGTCTCCCATCATACCACCACCTAGGCCTGAATGCTGGCTTCAGCCCTATCTTCGAGAAGAATTGAGTAGCTGCATCCTCCTCTCCCCTCCTATGCTCTAATGTCATGTTCATCACCACTGGGGAGCCCGACCAAGCGACACTCGGATCCCTAGGATAGCCAAGTTTCGGCAATTTCTTCCTCAACTTGACCTTCACGACATCGTAGCCGAGCTCCCTCATTTTATCAACGGAATCTCCACCGTAGAAGATTACATTAATGCCCTCATTCTTTAAAGCGTCAGCTATCTCCCTCAGATCTTCTATCCAACCTTCGAAACTCGGAGCTTCAGTACCATCGTATGCCCTAGGCTTCCAAACGTAATCAGTCCATCTACCAATTACATCCTCTAGATGTCCTTTTTCTGGTAAAGCGAGGGCTATATGGGACTTCTGGCTGTCCTCAGGTCTTACCTCCTCCTTCCTCTTGATCCTACTAATTAGATCCTCAGCCCCTTCCTTCAGGGAATCAGGACCCTCAGCTGAGAGCAGGCATGAGATTAAATCGACCCCTATGAATAGATAGGGGTTTGTCTTTAGCTCCTTCAACTCTATGAACTCTATCTCCGGCTGGGGTGGTATTCCCGATGGATGAAATACTTCCGTATAACTTACCCTCCTCAAGGGGGGTTCTCTGACCTCCTCAAGGGCTCGGGATAATGCTTCATCCTCCGACTTCAGGACCTCCTCAAGGGCCTCCAATATCAAATCGAACCCCCATGCCTCCGAGCTCAGAATTTAAAATGATTCCTGGGAACCCCGGGAGTCATTTAGATAGGACTAATTCCCTCACTTTCATAGTTCCAAGCTTCTCTAGCTCCAGGAAGCCCCTACTCGCCTTCTCAGCGAAGTAACCACTCTTGAGCCAGTCGAAGAACCACTGATCTAGGTATCTGGTATCCCCCTGGACCATCCCGTAACCGCCCTTGACCAAGAACCTCAAGTTAGAGACCTCATGAGAGCCTACAGGATCTGAAGCGAGTATTGGGATCCCGAGAGCAGCGTAGAAGGATAGCTCCGATGGTTTCGTCCATAGAATATCGCTCTTCCTCAGGGCTGAGTTGAAATCCCTCATATAGCCCTCGGGGTCCTCATTGAATATCAAGCTGATTGAGTCATTTAGCATTTCCCTCATCCCGAGCCTATCCACCCAGTAGAGGTAATAATCCCTGAGCTTCCTCCTGATTCCTACCGATATCAGGAGCTTGAGCTCCCCCTTGACTAACTTATCCCTCAACTTCTTCATGAGAGCTACGCCCAGCTTAGCTTGAACACCAGCTCCCCCCACTGAGAAGATCATCGTTAGGGGATGATCCGAGTTACTAGGAATCCCTCCGAGCTTCTCCTTCAACAATGAGGAATATTTATCGATGAATATGCCCTTGGGATCGAGATTCGGGAGCCTCTTCGAGAAATCCTCCTTCAAGATATTCATATCCTCTCCTATGAGCTCTAGTGGGAGGGGAAAGCCCGTCACGAATATCTCGCTCCTCACCCCATAATATCGCAACCTCTCAGCTACTCTCGTCGTAGGAGCTAAGTACTTGATCTTCGATTCCCCAGGCCTGAGGGGAGCCCATGTCCTAGCTATATCAGCATCGCAGACGAGACAGTAAATATCACTTGGATAACCGTAACGCTCAGCCATGAAAGCTGGGATGAAGTAAGTTGATATTAGAGGTAAGGGATCCCTAGAAAGCCTCTTTACGAGATCCCTCCCGAATCCCACTTTAAACAACCCGTATATGATGTGGAGAGCTAAATTGGGCCTGGATAGATCCCTCCTGGGGTAAAAGCTAGGTACCCTCTGGAAGTAATCGAAGATGAGGAAGGAGAGCTTCCCTATAATAGGAAGCTCAATAGATCTCGTGATCCAGGAATAACCGGATGAGAGTAAGCTCCAAATGATCTTATCCTTCTTAGGGATCCCCTCATAATCATCAGCTCTGATCAGCTCTGAGAACTCCTTGAGAGAGTATGCTGCCCTGAAGTGACCGTAGCCTATCATTGAGTACACGGCGTAACTCATCCTACCCCCTAACTCGCAGCCTAAATATAAAATGCTCCACGCTCCGCAATCGTAACTTTAGCTCCCCGCATCCTCGCTCAATGACATCTATATGGAAAATTTTCCAGCTAACTACTGCCCTTTTGAAGAGCTTCCAGTAGGAACGAAAGATTTATCAATTTCTCCCAACTAAGAGCCGCAGCAGGTGGTAGCATGGTCTCGATATATGCTGAAAAGATTTTACGGATAAACTTGAGGGAGAAGAGCATTAAAACTGAGGCCCCTAGGAAGGACTGGCTAGCTCTCTACCTCGGAGGCAGGGGGCTCGGGATAAGATACGTTTATGAGGAGGTGCCTCCGGGAGCAAATGCTCTGGGCCCTGAGAATAAGATAGTCATCGCCACTGGCCCTCTGACTGGTACTATAGCTCCTCTGAGTGGTAGGTTCGCTGTCGTTTCGAAGTCCCCGAAGACCGGGACGATAAATGACAACTATGTAGGAGGTTCATTCGGCCCTGAGCTCAAATACGCTGGTTACGATGCTGTGATAATAGAAGATTTAGCTGAGAAGCCCGTATACATATACATAAGTGATGGGAACGTCGAGATAAAGGATGCGAGCCATCTCTGGGGGATGAAAGTGAGAGAGGCTATGGAGGAGCTCAGGAAGGAGCACGGGAACGTTAAGACGATGGTTATAGGGCCGGCTGGGGAGAAATTGAGCTTGATCTCTTCCGTTCATGTAGATGAATACTTCGTCGCTGCTAGAGGTGGGATAGGCGCTGTCTTCGGGTCCAAGAAGTTGAAAGGCGTAGTTGTAAAAGCGGAGGAGAGGAAAATTGAGTTACCGAATCCTGGGAGGTTCAGAGAAACTATATCGAGGTTGATGAAGGAGAGTGTGCTCACAGAAGCCAATATTTGGGCTAAAACAGATGGTACCCCCATAATAGTCGATTTGAGCAATAATGTAGGAGCCCTTCCTCATCTGAACTTCAGGGAAGGATATTATGAGTATGCGAAATTCATAAACACTGATGTAGTCAAGCAGAAGTTCCACAGTAGGTTCGCATGTCACTCCTGCCCATTAGCTTGCAAGAGGAAGATAAACACGAGGAGGGGTGTCATAAAGGCCCCTGAGTATGAGACCATAGGGATGATGGGATCTAACTTAGCCTTCAAGGACATGGACGACTTAGCTTATGCTGCTGAAGTCGCTGATAACCTGGGCTTGGATACTATAAGCTTGGGGAACTTGCTCGCTTTCATCCTCGAGCTCAAGGAGAGGGGGATAATATCGAAGGAGGATATAGGCTTCGATGTCGATTGGGGGGATGCGGATGGCATAGTGAAGTTGATTGAGGCCATAGGCTACAGGCAGGGGTTCGGGGACTTAGTAGCTGATGGTGTGATGAGAGCCGCTGAGAGGATAGGTAAGGGCAGCGAGAAATATGCTATGCACATAAAGGGATCTGAGATCCCGGCATACGATCCTAGGGGGAGCTGGGGTATGGCATTAGCTTACGCTACTTCCGATAGAGGAGCTTGCCACCTCAGGGCTTGGACCATAGCGAGCGAGGCCTTCGGTAACATGCCCCCGCACACCTACGAGGGGAAAGCGAAACTCACGAAGGACTTGCAGGACCTCAATAGCGTGAAGTGGAGCCTCATAATATGCGATTTCTGGGCTCTGGGCTTCCAGGAGATAGCTGACCTCCTATCAGCGGCTATGGATAAGGACTTCACGGTACCTCAAGTTCAAGAGATAGGTGAGAGGATATGGAACCTCGCTAAGATGTTCAACTTGAGGGAAGGCTTCACTAGGAAGCACGATTATCCTCCAGATAGGTTCTTCGATGAGCCTCACACAGTAGGGCCGACCGCAGGTGTTAAGCTAGATAGGGAGGGTTATGAGAAGGCTCTAGATGAATATTACGAGCTCAGAGGATGGGATAGGGAAGGGAGACCGAAGAGCGAGACTCTGGAGAGGTTAGGCCTCTCCAAAGATCTCAAAATCTGAACTCTTTTTGTTATCATGCCTTGAAAGTTCACGCTTTAGGTATTTCCAGTGAGAGAGATCGCTATAGTTCCTTCCAATTTTCGAGTTACTGTATTGTATATTGCTTAAATTCTCAGAGAGAGAAATTAGGGGATCTCCATACATTCAAATATTTATTAAATTCTTCCGAAAGGTAAAGTAGGGTCCTATCTTATATAGTATCGAAATCGATTACAAATATAGGAGGCAAGAAAAACATAACATTATCATTTATTGAGCAAAAATATTCATTATATTACCAATTATTATATACCAATGTGAATATGATACTTTCGAATACGAAATAAAATAAAAATAATAAATTCGAATATGGATGTAATTTTTATATTTGAGTACTCATTCAGGGACTAGGTGGTCCCTTTGGTCAAGATAGTCGTGCTGGGTGCTGGGGTCGTCGCTCCAGCCATCGTCTATGACCTAGCGGATGATGAAGTGAGTCCGCATGTCGATGAGATAGTCGTCGCGGACATAAATGAGGAGAAAGCTAAGCTAACTGTAGAAGGAGCTAAGAAATTCACTAAGAGGAAGAAGCTCGATTACGCGAGAGTTGATGTGAGGAATGTGGATGAGACAGCTGAGTTGCTCAGAGGAGCTGATGTAGTAGTCAACGGGATAATATATTACTACATACCTCAAGTGATGGAAGCGGCCCTCAGAGCTGGAGTCCATTATACTGATCTGGGCTCTGAAGTACCTATCCTGAAGAAGCAATTTGAGTTCGACGAAGCTTATAAGAGAGCTGGTTTGCTAGCGATACCCGGGATGGGAGGATGCCCTGGGATGATAAATGTAGCCGCTAGGTACGGGGTGGAGCAACTGGATGAAGTGGAGAGAGTGCTGTTGAGGGAGGGATGGGTCGATTTCAATGATTATGACTCCCTCGGGATACCCCTCCCGGTCCCTTACTCGTTAGATTGCATATTGGATGAGTACATGCATCCCGTTGAGGTCTGGGAGGACGGTGAGATAAAGCTAGTGGATCCCGTAAAGCCCGAGGATAGGGAAGTGATGCACTTCCCACCCCCAGTGGGTACCCAGGAGCTCTACTACATCGAGCACCCTGAAGTCTGGACTATAGGGGAGACGTTCAAGCATAAGGGCCTCAAGTTCGTAGATTACAAAATATCTTATCCTAGGGAGCTCTACATGAAGTATAAGTTATTGACAGATCTGGGGCTCACGAACGATAAGCCAGTCAGAGTGGGGAGCGTCGAGATAGTACCGAGGGAGTTGCTCAAGATTCTGGTCAACGAGACCTTCAAGGGGAAGGATATACCTCCGAACGATTACGATATAATGAGAGTTATAGTCGAGGGGAAGAAGGATGGGAGGAAGGAGAGGATCACGATAGATATTCACACTGAGTGGAATAGGAAATGGGGCTTGACAGCGCAAGCTGTGACCGTCGGAACTCCCACATCAATTACCGCTCAATGGATGGCTATTGGAAAAATAAAGGAGAGGGGCTTGAAGAACCCTGAGGAAGTCATAGATCCTATGCCCTTCTTCGAGGAACTGAAGAAGAGGGGGATAAGGATACATGTGCAAAGGGAATTCCTAATCTAATTCCTTTATTGTCTTTTTTCATTTAACTGGACATTAACTAAAATTTATCTAAAAAATTAATATAAAATTAATATCTCACGATGAACTCACAGAATTCATCCCCAGTTGCTTTACATCTCGTCTCCCTAACTTCCACAGGGGATCTGAGTATCCTAGTCAGAGCTCCAGTGATGACCCCCTTAGTGAAGTAGCATGATGGCTCACTCGACTTCGGGCTCGCCTCTGCCTCTAGATTCTCCTCGATCTCGATCCTCAAGGTGCCCTCACCTAACTCTAGGCTCGATCTACCCCAGCCTGAGGCAGCTAGCATACCGGACATGACATAACGTATCACATCCATTGGTTCCTCGATCCCAGCTCTCCTCGCTATATCTATGTAATTTTCCGCGAATCCCTTCCCCATCCCATATCCTATCCTGTATATTATCGCATAATAGGCTTGGGAGCCCAGTATCGCTATTAGATCGGAGGTTAGCGTCTTCCAAGCTTCTTTCGTTAAGGTAAAGATCCTCTCATCGTAACGCATCAGCGGGAAGTTCAATTTATCTATGAGTAGACCCTCCCTCTCGCATACTTGGTATAATACTCTTCCGATCCCCTCTATAGATGAAAATTTATCCTTAATATCGCTTATGACAGATTCTGGTTTCCCAGATATGTTCACGACTAAGTAGATCGCCCCCCTCCCTCCCTCAGCGTAAGCGGATATTTTATGGAGGTTCAATCCCAGCTCTCTCAGGACATCAGTTATCTCTCTAAGGATTCCGATCCTATCCCTAGTTACCTCCATCAGAAAGGCAGCGAGCTTATCCCCCGGTGATATCGTCACCCTAGTGAGCGGGACCCTGAAGTCTGCTGATCTTTCCCTCATGAGTATCCTCTACCCTTACTATTGAATATTTTAACCTTCATCCTCGGGGGATCTCTATCTTAAACTCGCAGTACTCATCCCCCTTAGCCTTGCATCTGACCTCCTCTATTGAGATAGATCTCCCGAAGGCGTACTCTAGACCACCCTTCCACATACCCTTCGTCATATAGCATAAGGGTTCCCTAGAGGTCCTATCGATCGCTTCGAAGTTCTCCCTTATCTTAAGTGAGAAAACCCCTCCGGCTTCCTCTAGAGATGCCATACCGTAACCTGAGCACGTGTAGAGAGGAACTGATATCTTTCGAATTATTTCGAAGGGATCCTTTATGCCTACTCTCTCAGCCATTTTGAGATGATCTACTGCGAATCCCTTCCCCATCCCATATCCTATCCTGAAGAGTATCGCCCCTGAAGCTGAGCTCCCCAAGATCCCGGATAGTTCCTCGGATAGATGCTTTACGGCCCTAACGTTGAGGGCTACGACCCTCGTACCATCCCTCATCAAAGGGAAGAGGCAGCAAGGTATCAGGAGCCCCTTGATGCGAGATTCCTCATATTCGACTGACCCTATCCCCTCTATCGATTCCAGATTCCTCTTCAATTCCTCGATATTTACATCGTCAGGCCTCTCGGCGATTATAGATATGAGGCCCTTCCCCTCGGTGACATGCATTAAATTAGAGAGGATATTCATCCCCCTGGATGAGAGTTTCCTCGTGACTTCAGCGAGTATCCCAGGTCTATCGCGTACTATCTCGAGGTGAAATATGAGGAGATCCTTTCCCGGAGATATAGCGAGGGGAGGGAACTTTACACTGAAGTATCGTCCCTCTAAGGGCTCATGGATCATACTGACCTCCGATTACGGATGATCTCACTTAAAAAGTTTGATTCTAAGTTAATCTATATGCTCTATGAGGACGGGCCCCGGGAACATCCCCCTGGACCAGAGCCTTTGGATGAGGAGGAACTTATCTGAGTCATTATCTATCACTCTCTCACCGAGTATTGCGATGTATTTTCCGCTGAATGACCCCTTTATCCTCTCCTTATTATTAATGAACCACAACCTGGCCCTCCTATACTCTAGGAGATCTCTCACAGCGCTCATCGATCTTCGGAGGAGAGGGGCTAAGATAAGGCTGAGCGTTAGGATGTAATAATCGATTATTACGACTGCGTTAGAGTTATTTCGATCGATGATGAATCTGCATGTCGATAGTCGCGATCCTCCCTCCGATTGATATATTTTTATCTTAACTCCAGATAAAGGGAAAAGATATAGCATTATTTTGAGGACTTCCGCGGACTCTAAGTGTAGCAATGCGACTTCCTCCCCACTAAGAACCCCAGGAATATACCGAATATTAGAGCGGCAATTAGATAGACCTCCTGAATTCTGCTCTCCTCCCTCACCGTCTGCGTTACAGTCACTGTCTCCACCATTGGAGCGCTCTCCAAAGGGCTCTTAGTCTCTATCCGCCTCTCAGATGCCTGAGAGAGGAGCGAGATTACGTGAGCGTGAGCGGAGGCCAGCTCATAATAAATTATGGACTCCAATAAGTTCTCCTCCATGAGGGATGCCATCTCAGAATAGCTCAGGGCTAGGACTGGGATTATCCCCTTCGACATGAGCGCGTTTATCGAAGAGTAACACGAGCTCTTAACGGCTTCCTTAACTGCATTGGGATCGCTCGTGAACCACTCATGTATTGAGATTATGCCGTATGCGAGAGCTGTAGTAGAGAGGCCTATGCTCCCATAATAATCCCCTGAGGAGAAAGCTGAGTTAGCATCATTCAAATTTGAATATGCTTCTTGTAAATAGCTTGAGCTAGCTCCTATCTCCTGTATGAGGCTCTCTGAGTATGAGATGACGCTCTCAGCCTCATATAGTATTGCGGATGCGACCTCCTTCATCCTGATCTCATCTACTTGCATCCTCTGGCTGAGCCCCATCAAATCCATCCAATTAAATGCTGTATCAGCCCTCCAATAAGCGTAAGTCAGATGGTGTATCGCTCCCCAGCCCATGGAATCGAGGTAATTCCCCTTTGAAGCCAGATTGACTGCTTTCTTGAGGGCATTTTTAGCATCATAATATCTAGTCTTAGAAGCTATTATCGCCTCAACTCCGCTCAGATCTTGGGGCTTAGTTGAATTTAGCCTCTCACCCAATTCCCTCAACTTGGAGTCCACCCTCCCCATGAGCTCGCTAACAGAGTCCTCGCCCCTCAGAGCGTAATTCAAGAGGGATCTCGCGTAATCAGCCTCAACTACGGATTGAAAAGCGTAACTAGCCGCTGTGTATAAGTTCCCCTTCGCCATCTCATCCCTCGCGGACGATGAATATTTCTCAGAATCCGATAAAATATTGTTTATCACTCGCTTGCTTAAAGCCCCGAGCTTCCCAATTTCCGATTGGACGCTTCCCCTTATGGCCTCAGATTGATTTAGGTAATTCCTCACCCACTTACTGAGGATTTCCTTGACCTCCTTAGGTATCTCGGGCCTCTCCGATGGCGGTCTCTCGATCCTCAGACCCAGCATGTAGTTTAAAGCTTCCTCTATCGTGCTGACCTCTACTACCTTCACTCCTAGCTTAGCCCCCACCTCGCTTATATTGACCTTCCTCTTCTCGACAGTCGTCAATATCAGGGGACCTATCCTGACTTGCTTAGGTACTGTCTCCTCCACTATCTCCTGACCCGCTGGTACCAAGAATATCTTAGCTCCAGCTCTCGCTGCTGCCTCCAATTTCTGGGGGATTCCCCCCACAGGGCCTATTATCCCATCTAAGTTTATCATCCCAGTTATTATGATATCCTGTCTGACTTGCTTCCCCAGGATAGCTGCTACCGTAGCTACTGTCATCGCAGCTCCTGCGCTAGGGCCTCCTATCACAGTGCTCCCGGACTCGAGCCTGTAGTAGAAGTTCATGGATTTAGGGTCCACTCCAAGTAAGTAACTAGCCACTAAGGCAGCTGTCCTAGCTGCACCCTGCGTATCTATCTGTGTGAGAGGCTCCGCTGAGAAGTAAACAATGCCCTCCCCCCTCTCGACTTCCACAGTGAGGTTCCCTAACGTACCTGAGAGCACGCCCTCCGCTGTCTGATAGACAGCTGGGACCCTGAGGAAAGCCCTGCTCCTCTCAGCTGTAGATGATATCAGGGGAATTAGCATCAATATGAGGAGCATTGCGAAGATCTTACGCATCATGACCGCCTGGGCTCCATCCTGATCCCCTTAATAACCCTTTCATGGCACTCGCATGAAACTTTCTAAAATATATTAAGCATTTAACTTAAGTAACGATACCTTTATTTAGAAGCGGGAGGTAGCTCGCTTATGGCTTGGAAGCCTAAGAGGAAGGCCTCCCTCAGGTTGGAGGATTTCATGGTCAGGAACCCGATTTCCCTCCCTGAGAACGCTTCAGTCGATGATGCCTTCAGAGTTATGTGGGAGAACAGGGTAGGGAGCGTCCTCATCGTGGACAGCGATGGTAAGCTCAGGGGGATAGTCACTCAGAGGGATCTGCTATATGCGGGGTGCAGGGGGCTCATAGGGAAGAATGTTAGCGTTAAGGAGATAATGAGTGAGAACCCGATAACTGCTAAACCATCTGATTCCCTTCAGGAAGCTGTTAGGAGGATGAGAGTCAATGATGTCTCTCATCTCCCGATAGTAGACGATCAGGGAAAGCCAATCGGTATATTCTCGATGAGGGATGTCATAGATATATTCATGCTCTTAGTGGGAACTCTGTTCTCCGAGATGAGTTGAGTAATCCCTCCCCTTCCAACTCACCTTTTTCCCGAATGAAGCGGTGAGTAGGGAGAGGCCTATAAGAGAGAGGGCCAGTGGGGAGAGTATCATAGATTCTGGCCTCAACTTCACCTCTATGAGGCTCAAGCTCGCATATGAGAATATGCTAACTAAGTAGAATATCGCTAACTCCACTCTCATCAACCCGAGGTAAGCTAGTATGGGTGAGGCATATATCGTAACTGCTGTGTAGCTCAAAGCTAGGAATATCAAGATAGATATCAATTTACTTGGCATAGAAGCGAGTCCTATCCTCTTAATAGTCTCATATCCCTCCCTCCAACTCCTTATCCAACTGCTCTCCACTATGCTCCCCATGAAGAAAGATACCCTGAGCCCCTTAGCTACAGCTAACCTAGCTAGGTCAGCGTCCTCCACTAAGCTACTCCTCACCGCTCCGTGAGTCCCGACTGACTCATAGGACTCCCTCCTCCAGATAGTGAACGCACCCATCAACCACGCTTTACTCTGGCTCATCCTCCAATAAGGGAAGAGTAGCCTTACTAGTGATGTCAGAGCTACTTCTATAGCTCCGCAAGCCAAACTCTCGCATTTTATCCTAGGGACTTGAGAGAGAGCATCGAACCTCTCAGTCAGGGAGATGGCTCCTCTAGGATCACTCATAACTACAGTATCAGCATCTAAGAACACTATCACATCACCTGAGGAATGAAGATAGCCTTGGTAACATGCCCAGGACTTACCCACCCAACCTTCCGGTTTCTCCATCAATCTTATCAACTTGCACTTCTCATTAAACTTGGATAGAGCTTCATCTTCGGTAGAATCCTCACTGCAATCATCCACGACGATCAGCTCATCCCCATCCCTCAACCAAGGGAGCAGTGAGGATATACATTTCGCTATCTTCCCCTCCTCGTTCCTAGCTGGGATTATGTAAGATACTGATGCCCTAGCCTCACCCCCCGGTCTGGGGAGTCTCGAGAAGCCTACTATGGACTTGATGAAGTTTATCAACGCGTAAGAGCTTATTAAAGCTATGCTCAGCTGAAGAAGCATATAATTTGATACGATCATTATTTAAGTTTCATGACTGTCCAACGGATATCGCACACATAGGATTAATCCTCTCGAGCTCTGGCTAGCGTATGCTAGGGAAGGAGGTAAGGCTCTCTAGGATAATGAGGGGTGACAGGATATTATGCATACCCATGGATCACGGAGTGACGGATGGTCCGATAAAAGGGTTAACTGATATCAATTGGATCGTCAATGAAGTAACTAAGGGAGGAGCTACTTGCGTTGTCCTCCACAAGGGGATGATAAAGGCCTTGAGGAGCCCTAAGATTCCTTTCCTCATGCACATGTCAGCTAGCACATCCCTCGGGCCCGAGCCGAACAGGAAGGTGAGAGTCGCTAGCGTCATAGAGGCAGTCAGGTTAGGGGCTGATGGTGTGAGCGTTCACATCAACATAGGGGGGGAGAGGAGCGAGCCTGAGATGCTCGAGAAACTCGGATCTGTCGCTTCAGAGGCTGATGAGTTCGGTATGCCCCTCTTAGCTATGATGTACGCGAGAGGGCCTAATATTAAGGATAAGTTCGATCCCAAAGCTATCTCTCTCGTAGCTAGGGTGGGAGCTGAGCTGGGAGCTGATATAGTGAAGGTCCCATACACAGGGGATCCCGAGAGCTTCAAGGAGGTGACTAGAGGCGTTAGCATCCCAGTGATAATAGCTGGAGGCCCTAAGATGAGCAGTGAGAGGGAAGTACTGGAGATGGTGGAAGGAGCTATGAGAGGGGGAGCCGCTGGTGTATCGATAGGGAGGAACGTCTTCCAGCATGAGAGACCAGCTAGCATGGTCAGGGCTATAGCTTCGATAATCTTCGATGGTTTGAGCGTGGAGGATGCTATGGGTGTATTGAATGAAGATAGTGGTAACTCTGAGTGATCCCGATAACTTGAGGGAGAACATCGAGAGAGCACTTAAGATGGGAGCTGATTTAGTTGAGCTCAGAGTGGATCTAATTTGTGATGAGCTTCCACCCGCGGAATCATTGAGCCGCTTGATATCCGGGCTCAACGATAAAATAATAATTACTTATAGGAGCAGGGCTCATGGGGGAAGGGGCGACTCTCAAGATGCGAGATGGCTTATATCCGTATCGAAGATATGCAGGTACGTCGATGTTGAATATGAGAACTCTAACATTGGGATAGAGAATGCCATATTCTCCTGGCATGATCCCAATGGAACTCCCAGTTATGAGGAGCTGCTCTCGATAAGCGAGAAGTTGCTCTCCTTAGGGGGTATAGCTAAGGTAGTGACTTACGCGAGGGATGAGAGAGAAGCTTACAGAGTCCTCTCCCTCTACAAATTGGGGCATAGAGGGAAGCTCGTCGCTTTCTCAATGGGGGAGAGAGGTTCTTTCAGCAGGAGGCTCTCAGCAGCTTTGGGCTCCCCCCTCTTATATTCTCACTTAGGCAGAGCAGTTGCAGAGGGACAGATAAGCTTGGATGAGGCAATTCTCCTCAAGGAATTACTCTCCTGAGAAGATAAGGCATATTCTTTATCCTCTCATAAGTCCTCACTGGATTGACTTTCCTCAGCCTCTTGAGAGCTTTTATGAGGGCTTCATCCACTATATCCGATTTTAGCATCACCCTCTCCATTGCTTCATCGAAGTCCTCCGGCACGTATGAAGCGAGCCAAGCCCAGCTCATCAAGTAGCTATATCTATCGAGAGAATCCAAGATTTTTGGATCCCATATCGCTACTATAGGATAGACGAACCTAGATAGGAGCTCTTTCTCCCCGCATCTCTCCAGATCCCTAGCTATCTCATACGCTCTCTTAGGGAATGACATCGCTACCCTGCCTAAGGCTACAGCTAAGATTAGCCTCCCCTCTGATAACTCGCACCAACATTTCATGAGCTGGAAATCATCTGGATTCATGATCCTCCCTATCCTATCCCCCAACATCGCTGAGAAGTAGTTAGGGATATTCATCTTCGTCGGGGTCCTGCAATCGACAGTCTCCTCCCTCAAGGCATCTGAGAAGGAGGAGCATCCCCTCCTGAGGGCTTCCAATAGTTTTGGTGCTATTTCATCAGGATCGGGGCACTTCATCATCCTCTCATCCTCCTCATTATCTCCCTCTTCACGCTCTTAGCTTCCCTCAAGAGGTTCTCGATCTGCCAACTATCGAAGATTGGGTGCTCTAGGAGGAATAGTATGGACTCTAGGAGGGAGTTCAAGTATTTCATGCTCCCAGAGATCCTCTCCTCAGATATCAGTAAGTTAGTGCTCGGAGGGTATTCGGGGATGAGCTTCCTCAACGTCTCCATATCTATCATGCATCCCACTTCCTTAATTAATCCTCTCCTCAGGGCTCCCTTATCATAACCGTAAGCATAGAGCTCCCCCGATGCTTCACGACCCAAGAGGAGGAATGAGATGAATATGACATCCACGCCTTCAGAATTAGCTTCCTCCTCTATCTCCCTCAAGTCCTCTATGGATAGGAATCCCATTAGTAGGAGGACCCTCAGCCTCCCTCCCCTGCTCCTCACCTCCTCCTTAACCTCATGCAGGATCCCGGGCCTCACATCCGGGAAGATCGATATTAGCACGATATCCCCAGAGCTGGACCCTCTTGGATATGGGATTATCATCTCCCCTATCTTACCGTATACCATGGGCCTCCCGAACCTCTCCAGGGAGAACTGCGAGATGATTGAGCTCATCCCAGGATCCCTCAGGAGCCTCACTAGGGGCTCTCCGCAAATATGAGGGAAAGATGCATACCTTATTAGGGATGGTAGCTCCAAAATATATACGTTATATGGTAAATTTGTCTTGAGAAGTCTACAATTCCTATTCGCTATATTTATTTTAGAGGTCTCGAGCACCTCTATACCGAACTCCTCGATTATCTCCTCTAAATGGAGCCTAGGATCCAAACCTCCTCTTCCTCCTCTGATAGTCCCTTATAGCCCTGAGCAGATCGACTTTCCTCAGCTCGGGCAAGTAGACCTCGCAGAAGTATAGCTCGGAGTAAGCTGACTGCCAGAGCAGGAAGTTGCTGAGCCTCTCCTCCCCGGATGTCCTTATTATGAGATCAGGGTCAGGTAGATCTGGAGCGTAGAGATGCATCCTTATCACATCATCATCTATCTCATCAGGATCTAAAGCTCCTTCTTTCACTTTCCTCGCTATCTTCCTCACGGCATCCACTATCTCAGCCCTCCCCCCATAAGCTATCGCTAAGTTAAGTGTCTTGCTGAATCCGGATGTAGAAGCTTCCATCTCCTCAGCTATACTCCTTATCCCCTCTGGTAGCATCTCCTTCCTCCCGACTACCCTGAATGAGACCTCTCTCTCCCTCAGAGTATTTATATTCTCCTTCAGCTCGAGCAACTTCTCCTCCATCGCTTTGAAAACAGCTTCTACTTGATCCTTGGGCCTCCTGAAGTTCTCGGTTGAGAAAGCGAATAAAGTAACGTGCTCGATCCCTAGATCGAGTAGCCATTCTAGGAGTTCCTTAGTCTTATTAGCCCCGATCCTATATCCCTCAAGCCAACTTAAACTCCTCTTAAGGGCATACCTCCTATTCCCGTCCAATATGAGGGCGACATGCTTAGGGATGGGCCCCTCCCTTACCGCTGACTCTAAGTACCTCAAGTAGAGGGGCATGCCCAAGAAGCTAGCTATCCTGTAGACCGCTTTGAGGAGCCCCAATTCGCACCCCTCCGAGCCATTTATCAAGTCCGTTATATAATCGGAACTGCTACATTAAAAACTTCGGGATCCTAGAGCTTTCTTCAGGAATGATTGAAGTCCTGGCACAGTCTCCTCGAGTCTGAGGGGATTAGATCTCATCTTCATGCCTCATCGTTGGTTCTGGGAAATCCCCCAGAACTCATGCATGGACTAAGCCTAACTTATGGGAGATTCATCGGAAATTCAGAGCCTGATTGAGCTTTTCAATCCACGCTTACCTCACATCGTATCATGAGCGATAATGGACCATGATTTATAACTTATTCCTCCTCCCTATTTGGGAGGCTCATGGACGAGCTAGACAGAAAGATCTTGGGCATATTAGTGAGGAACGCTAGAACTCCCTTCACAGAAATAGCTGAGCAACTTGGAGTGAGTGAGGCAACCATAAGGAAGAGAGTGGATAAGCTCATCAGCAGCGGCGTGATAAGGAAATTCACAGTTGAGCTAGGGGATACCGCGATGCGGGCGATCGTTATGATCAAGGTGAGGCCGGGCTATAACATCCCGAAGGTCGCGAAGGAGATAGCTGATATAGAGGAAGTGGTGAGGGCTTATGAGGTCACGGGGGAATATGATATAGTGGCTGAGATAGCTAGCGCCGATACAGCATCCCTAAATAAGACTATAGAGAGGATAAGGAGCAATGAGGGGGTCGGCGGTACCCTGAGCATGATAGTGCTCGCTATCTGGTGAACTCATACTGTTTAGCTCGTCTCCACTGAAATATTTAAAATGTTTCCTCTTCAATATCCGCTGGATGATGATAGAGGAGCTCCAGCTCATCAACTTCAAGTCGTTTAAAAGAGCTACGATAGTAATTCCTAAAGGTTTTGTCGCAATAACAGGCCCTAATGGATCCGGAAAAAGCAACATACTTGATGCAATTGCTTTTTTGATGGGATGGAGGGCTAGGAGGCTGAGGGCATCCAAGCTGGAGCACTTAGTCAGGAAGGGGGCTCCGTGGGCTCAAGTGAACCTCACTTTAGCGAACTCAGGGGAGAGGATCAAGATACAGAGGAGGGTGAAGCCGAATGGGAAGAGCTCATATAGAGTGAACGATAGATCCTTACCAGCTCATGAGGTCATGGATATCCTCAGTTCCTTGGGCTTAGTAGCTGAGAGGTACACTTTCGTGACTCAGGGGGATATAACATCCATAGTTGAGATGAGCCCAGGGGAGAGGTATGAAATACTTAAGGAGATAAGTGGCATCTCTGATTACGATGAGAGGAGAGATAAAGCTTTGGAGGAGCTTAGAGAGGTGGAGCAGCTCTTGAGGGAGATCTCCGCAGTTCTCAGAGAAAAGGAAAAGGAATTAAAAAGAGTTGAAGAGGAGATAAGAATATTAGAAGAAAGATCGAAAATAGAAGAGAAATATAAAAGGATTAAGAAATATCAGATATTATCTGAGCTGAAATTATTGAGGGAGAGGTTGAGCTCCCCACTCCCACCCTCGAACAATAAGGATATCCAGTTGTTGAAGGCATCTGAGAGCTTCCTCAAAGTATCTCTCAATATCTCCTCCCTCTCAGAATCGATCTTCTCTATTAAGCTCTCTATCTCCTCCTTCCTCCTCATGAAAGAATCATACTTCGATTTAACTTCCTCGAAATCCCCCTTCCTCCTCTCATACTCCTCCCTAGCTCTAGGATTAGCATTCCCCAAGCTCCTCAACTCCATTTCAAGGATCATCATCTCTTTCCTCGGATCAGGGACTTCGAGTGGATCTACATCAGATAGATCATCGAGCTCCCTCTCCAAAACCTTAATTTTAGCTAAAATTTCGCTTCTCTCCTCAATCACCTTTCTGGTCTTCCTTATAAAGTCTTCCCTCTTTGAGAGGGCCTCCTGGTACTTCCTCCTCAGCCCATGGACCTCCCTCCTCAAAGCGTCAAGCCTCTCAAACCCTTCGTCCCTCTCAGGCAGGCTCATGAGCTCCCTCTCCTTTGAAGTTATCTCCTCATCTATCTGCTGGATCTCATCCTTTAATTCATTTATCTCCTCCATCAATTTCCCAATATTTCCCAAACTAGGCTTTCCAGCTACTATACTACCCTCTCTTTCCACTATCTCCCCATCCATAGTCACATACTTAGCTCTACCCAGGAGCTCCTCGCTCAATTCATCGAGGTCATCAATCAGTATCGCGTTGAATATCTGCAGGGCCAATGCCTCGTACTCCCCATCGAATAGGAGGAAGTTGTATAAGCCCCTTTCCCTCCTCCTCTCCTCTCCCCTCAATACGTCCATCGGTATTATCCTGAACCTGCCCTCCACTTCCCTGAGAGCTCTAGCTATCCTCTTAGCCCCATCCAAGTCCCTAACCACTATATCGTTCAACCTACCCGATCCCACCGCTATGAACGGGAGCTCGTAACCAGGCATGGGCCTTATCAACTCAGATACGGTTCCGAGGAATGATGGATCTCTCCTGATGAAAGATGGGATCTCCCTTCCCCTCATAATAGATGAGATGACCTCCTCCTTAGCTTCCAGGGCTTTCCTTAGAGCTTCCCTCTGCCTCCTCAGGGAATCCAACTCAGCTGATATCTGCCCCCTCCTCCTGACGGGAGAATCCCTCAAATTAGATTCTAGAGATCTCATCTCCTCCTCCTTTCTCTCAAGCTCCCTCCTCAAGGATTCTACATCGATCTCCTCCCGCTTCGGTTCCTCCAGGGAGCTCAACCTCTCCCTCAATAATTTCAGCAGATAGCTCTCAGCAGCTTTG
>JAVCBY010000109.1:0-19983 GCA_037917625.1 Thermoproteota archaeon
CTTAGAGGAGTTGGGATTGAGTTAGAAGATCTTCTAACTCAAGGCCTTAAGAGGGGGAGGCAAGTACCCATAGATTCTTCCAACATAAAATCCTTCCTGAGGAGAGTTGCCGTAGGAGAGGGGCTATAATCGTCAAGTTAGATGAGATCTTGTGAGCTACCCACCCCTGAAGGGTGTGGGCTTCCAGCATTCAGAGTGGGCTTTGCGCCTACCTCCTCATCTGCTGGTTCGAGGGGCTCACATCTCCTCCATCCCATAGAGCTCGTTACCCCATGGGCTATTCTCTTTTATCCACCTCAGCAGATGCTTCATATGTCATCGGAACATCCTCAAACTAATTGAGCTCTCTAATTTTTTAAATTTTCGCATCCATCCCACCCGAATGGCGTGCGTTTTCTGGCGAAAACTTTGATATAAATAAAATCATTCCTCTAACTTCCTCTTCTTCACGGCCCTATCGAAGATTATCCAGTTCTTGTACCACTCCTCATTCTCCTGCCTCAAGTAGTTGAGGACACCCCTCATGAGATCCTTAGTAGTCACCTCATTGATCCCAGATCTCAATAGATCGCACTCAATTATCCTAGCTATCTTCCTAGCTACATCCAGGGGAGCTCCAGCCTTCAGACAGCTCACCACTATCTTCTCCGGTGAGAACTCCTCCCTCCTATCATCCCTCTTGATGACGTATATCGGCATACGGTTACTTGGAAGCGGGACTTAATAAGCGTTACTTATGCTTCCATCAACTATTCATTAAAAATTTTTATCTCTTAGGGAGCCCCATCCCGGCTTCAAATTTATTAATGGAAGTAGTAGATAGCCTTATGAGACCGCTCAGCCCCTTAGTGCTCACCTCGACGAAGAGATTCAAGAGGAAGAGGGTGGGAAGGGGCTTCAGCTTAGGGGAGCTTGAGAGAGCAGGCATAAGCATCGAGGAAGCGAGGAGGCTTGGTATCTATATCGATAAGAGGAGGAAGAGCGTGCATGAATGGAATGTGAATGCTCTCCTAAAGCTCAAGTCCTAACTGTAGATACGATCCTCCTCGTGAAAGCCCTAACTAAAGATCTAGCTATTTTCTCCCTCTTAGCTCCTCTCACGCGGAGGATCAAGCGTTCTCCCTTCATATCGACATCCGCCACTATGCCCAAGCTCATGAGCCCCTCCCTTATGTCCTCAATATCTATTTGCGGGAGATCGCCATCACAAGGACCGAATGAACAGGAGTGACAACCTAAGGAGTGGGAATCCATATTAGCTGAGCATGCTGCGGGGAAGACCTTCAGCCCCTCCTTTACGGCAACTCTCCTCAGGAAGGATTTTATGTTGGAAGAATCTATGGGTACTTGCCTCCCCCTCTTAAGGCCTTGAGTTAGAAGATCTTCTAACTCAATCCCAACTCCTCTAAGCCTCTCAAGAATGCTGGGAGTTGCCCTAAGGGTCCCCAAGACTACACCATTAGCTCCAGCTGATTTAGCTCTCTCTATTATCTTAGGCCCCTCCAATTCAGCTACTCCAGGTATTATAGGCCTCAGGAAGAGGGAAGCGTGTATAGATTCATCCCTCAAGTTCCTCATAGTTTGGAACCTGAGCTCAGGCCTCGGGGCATATGGCTCAATGACCTCAGCTTTACTCAAGCAAGTTATCGTGACTAGAACGCTCAATTTAGGATCTATCTCCCTCAGAACCCTTGATTCCTCCTTCCCTAAGTAGTACTTAGTCGAGATCTGCGTGGGGTTTCCCAGTAGCTCGCTTACAGCTCTCAAGTACTCGAAGGTCCTCTCCCCTATGCTGGGTAAGAAGGGCTCAGTTATGGAGCCAAAAGCTAACATAGTCCCGTATTGCGAGGGGAGGAAGAATGGGTTAGATAGGATCGCGTAAACTAACTGCAAACCGCTCAGCTTGTAACTCTCGGGTGGCTCTCTTATCCCCATATCCTCCAAGTAGCAGTACTTGCACCCTAAGCTGCAACCCCTCCCGGGATGCACAGTGAGCCCGCACATCCTGGGCTCGCGTCTCGCGTGGGAGTCCGCTAGAGCCTCCTTCCTCTCCCTTTGGGTTAGCTTCTTTCCCAGTTGGTCCCTAAGCTCCCTCTTGAGTTCGAGGAGCTCCACGAACTTCCTCATCTAGATGCCCCAGTGAGTCTCGCATAAAATCGCTTCAGGTCTCATCTTGAAGGGTTAAGTGGATCCTAGCTGAGGACCACTCAGATGTGTTGTAAAACTTTAAATACAATAATATGCAACATATTGTATATGAAGACGGTCACTCTGAGGGATGACGTCTACAGGAAGTTACTCTCGCTGAAGGGAGATAGGAGCTTCTCGGATGTGATAGATGACTTAATAAAGAGGGATGTGGAGAGGAGAGTCAGTAAGATAATAGAAGCGTCTATTTCCGCTGGATCGCCTGAGGAAATGGAGGGTGTGATCAGAGAGATAAGAGAGGGATTCAAGGTGAGAATTTGAGGATCATACTCGATACATCATTCATTTTGAAGATCAGGAAGAGCGAGAAAGCTCTAGAATTGTTGAAAGATGAGTCAAAGGGGGCTAGTGACATCGGAATCTCTATACTCTCATTGTACGAGCTCGAGGTCGGCTCAAATTACTTATGGCTCAAGAGGAGGGATTACAGTGAGAGAGCTTGGTTGAAGGAGATCTTGAGATGGCTCACAATTTACAGGATCAATGAGAGGAGCATAAAGAGGGCAGCGATGATAAAAGCGAGGGCTTTAGCTAGAGGGGAGTCCTACCCTGATATGGATCTGCTGATAGCTACTACCATCTCAGGACCGGCGAAGTTGCTCTCATGCGATGAGGATCACTTTAAAATGGCTAAAGATCTTGAGGAGTTCGATCTGGAGGTCGTTCATATAGACGATTGATAGTCTTAATCAAACTGGGCCCCCGCTTTAATTGAAAGGTATTCTGAGCCTCCTCAACATGAAAAATCAAAGCTTCATCTGGTCCTCTGGAGAACTTTGTAACCCCTCCTCGGCTTGATTCAAGAATGCTCACTGGGGCTGGTTATCCCTCAACGCCTCCACCGCTCTCTTATAAACGGCTACTGAGAACTCCAGATCCCTCAAGTGGATTCTCTCCTCATCAGTGTGAGCTAATGAAGAATCTCCCGGGCCATAGGCCGCGGAGCTCTTCACATGCTTCGATATGTAATTCATATCACTTGATCCAAGTTTCCTGAGTAAGATGGGCTTAGCTCCAGACGTTATTATCGCTCTAGTTAAGGCCCTCGGGACTGGATCCGTCGGCCTCACTGAAACCGGATCCACTGATCCCCTCAGAATCATATCGCATCCATCCTCCATTTTAATCCGCTCTAGTATCCCCTGAAGCGAATATCCCATTGAGAACCTCAGATCCAGGGTGCACTCAGCTCTCCTAGGCAGCACGTTCTCATACTCCCCTCCCCTAATTTTAGTTGCTCTCAAGCTGACGCCATCGAGCCCCCTCAGGCTCTCATGAATCTTCTCTAAGCATGAGATCAACTTCTCTATAGCTGAATCCCCGGGGGATGAGGAGTGCCCTCCTCTAGCTTTGCACTTCAAGAGGAGCTTGGCCCCTCCTCTGTACTCTATAACTATCCCAATTGTGTTAGTGGGCTCGCCCACTATAATGTAAGGGGGCAGCTCCCCCCTCAATAACTCCCTGACCCCCCTGCTATCCCCCTCCTCTCCCACTACAGCAGCCACCTTGACTGGTCTCTCTGATATGGAAGCCGCTACTAGCATAGCTGCCAAGGGGCCCTTAGCATCTACAGCCCCCCGTCCGGATACTGTCCCTTTCCGGACGCTGACTCTCAACCTCCCGGGCACTGTGTCGTAGTGGCCTAGCAGCATGACGCATCCTCCATCCCCCTTCGAGGCTATTACATTACCGACGTTATCGGAGTAAGCCTCAAGCCCCAAATCCCTCGCTACTTCAATTATGACTCTCTCAGCATTCTTCTCCCTTCCAGTCGGGCTGTAAGCCTTTAGTAAAGCTAAAAGGACTTCAGATACTTTGCTCACTTATGAACCTCCTGAGCCTCTCGGATAGGAAGGAGCAATCCTCCTCAGTTATGCAGTAGGGTGGGAGCAGCCTCACCATATCCCCTCCAGCCTTCAGAGCTAGCACCCCTGAGGCCTGCAGGGACCTGATGACTCTGTTAGGCTCCTTCACCTTAATGCCTAGCATCAATCCCTCCCCCTTGAGCTCAGCGTACTCACTTATCATAGAGGCTAGAGACTTACCCATCTTCCTCGCAGCTTCAGGGACATTTTCCTCGAGGAAGAGCTCTATAGAGGCCTTTAGGGCAGCGCAAGCTAAGGGGTTGCCACCATGAGTGCTTCCGTGAAATCCAGGTTTTAAGCCCTCAATTACCCAGTCCCTAGCAGCTACCAAGCTGATCGGGAATCCAGAGGCTATGCTCTTCCCAGCTATCAATATGTCAGGCTCAACGCCCCTGCTCTGATGGGCCCAAGTAACACCAGTCCTACCGAAACCGCATTGCACCTCATCGAATATCAACACAGCTCCCGCTTCATCGCAAGCTCTCCTCAACTCGATTAAGAAGTCGCGTCTAGAGGGCTCTATACCCCCCTCACCTTGGACAGGCTCCAATATCACTGCAGCTATCTCATCATCGATTAGTTCCGCTGAGGAGATATCGTTGAACTCCCCGAACTCAGCTTTGAGTAAGGGCAGCCCCTCCCTATACTCCTCATTCCAAGTGACGGAGAGGGCTCCTAAGGTCCTGCCATGAAATCCTCTCTTGAAGGAGAGAAGACCCCTCCTCCCAGTGGTTTTGAAAGCTAACTTAAGGGCTAATTCGACTGCTTCAGCCCCGCTGTTCTGAAAGTAGACGTTATTGAGCTTATTGGGGAGTATCTTACTCAGGGAGGAGAGGCACTCCTCCATAGCATCTGTTGAGAAAGTAGTGGACGCCACCATAATCCTATCCAATTGCTCCTTAATGGCATCAACGACCTTCCTAGGCCTGTGCCCGAGGAAAGCGGCTCCATGACCAGTATGAGCATCTAAGTACTTCCTACCCTCGGAGTCCCATACGTACTGACCCTCTCCCTTGACGAGCTTCAAGCCCCTGTGAGCTTGGAACCTCATGAACATTCGGACACCGCGTACCTAACTAGCTCCTCAGCTATGTCAACTCCAGTCGCCCTCGCTGCGTTCTTGAACTCAGTCACTGCATTAGCCTCTAGGACAATCGGACCCCTCTCGCTATCCTCGACTATATCTATGCCTAAGAAACCTCCGCCCAGAGCCTCGCATGTCCTCAAGACGAGATCCTCAAGATCATCAGTAGCTCTCACAGGCTCAACTCTAGCTCCTCTAGCTGTATTCGTTATCCAGTGATTCGATATCCTATATATTGCTGTTAAAAATCCTCTATCAGTCCCATAAGCTCTTATATCGCGATCAGGCTTCCTAATGTACTCTTGAATGTAGTGTATTCTATAGTAGGGGGAGCCTATCGCCTCCCTATGCTCAATTATACTCCTGAGCTCCTCCTCATCCCTAGCCAATGAGACTAGCCTCCCCCAGCTCCCGTTGACGGGTTTTACGACTACTGGGAAGCCTATCTCCTTAGCCGCTCTGAGCGCTCCCTCTGGGGAGAAGGCAACAGCAGTCTTAGGGGTGGGTACGCCCGAGCTCATCAACTTGAGGGAAGTTAGGAGCTTATCACCGCACACCCTTATGACTTCAGGGGAATTAACACATTTCACCCCATAATTCGATAAGATTTCAGAGAAAGCCACCGAATTCGTGTGACTCATCGTCCTGATGAGAGCTACATCGGTTTCTAAGGCTCCAGCGTCCAATCGGTAGTGATTCGATGGTAGATGTAGCAGGAGCCTCTCAGCTCCGAGCCTCTCTATGGCCCTCAATATCTGGGACTCCTCCTCCCTGAGCCTCTCGTAAACTAGAGCTATCCTCATTCTCCCCAATCCTCGAGCACTCCCCCTGCTTCTCGGAGAGAAAGGGTTCCGTTGTCATCGAAGACCTCTAGAAGGGCCCCGCAGGAGTTACAATCTATCAACTCTCCCGGGATCGCGTCATCAGGCACCTCGAGAGCCGAACCACATATGGGACATCTCGCCTCCATATTCGCACCCAATGGTGCGAATGCTGGAAAATATAAGCTTTACTATCGCACTTGCAAGTGCGAATATCGGAAAATGCTGTTAAATTCATTACCTAACTTCGATCGATGTGCCCTCCCCCTTCAACGCTCTCGTCACGGGTTCGTCCCTCAGGCCATTAGCTATCACGATACGCGTCAATCCAGCTACCCTAACTGCCATCATCAGCTTCCTCAACATACCCCCTCCTATCCCCTCGATAGACCCTATCTCATCGGTCCAGAGGATCCTCCTGACCTCGCCATTCAAGATGACACCATCTACATCGGACAGGATCACTAAACCCTCAGGACGCATTGCCTCAGCTATGCTCACTGCTGCTTGATCCCCATCTACGTTCAGGATCTCCCCTCCCTTTCCCCTGGAGATGGGGGAGATGACCACGCTGTAACCCAGTTTAATGAGGCCCTCAATGAGCTCCCTCCTCACTTCAACTATCCTGCCCGTATAACCACCGGGGATCGCGAACCTCCTTCCGCCTTCCTGGACGATTATCCTCTCCTTCCTCTCAGCTATCATAGTTGGGCCATCCAATCCTGAGATGCCGACTGCCTTGACGCCGAGGTTCAGGAGCTCGTTCACTATCAACTTATTTATCTTCCCAGCCATCACCATGACGTATACCTCTATCTCATTCTCATCAGTGTACCTGCTCCTAAGACCGGAAGGGGATGTCACGAACTTCGGCTCTATGCCCATCCTCCTCGATACCTCGCTAACTTCATCTCCCCCGCCGTGAACGAGTATGAATTCGTATTTGGTTAAGTCCCTGCATATCTCCCTCAAGTTTCGGAGGGCCCTCCCTCCTACCTTGACGACAAGCATGCTAACACCTCATGGCCTCAGGGGAGGGATGAGGAGGGCCTCAGTCTCTCTAAATCCCAGCATGAGGTTCATGCACTGGACAGCTTGCCCTGCTGCCCCCTTCCCTAAGTTATCTATAGCCGCGAAGCCCGTGACTCTCCCGGATTTCTCATCGCTAGAGAACCCTAGGTCCGCGAAATTGCTACCTATAACGTTTTTGACATCCGGGAAAACTCCTCTGGACATTATCCTTATGAAGGGCTCATTGGAGTATAGCTTAGCGAACTCCCTCCATAAAGCCCCCTCATCGGCATCAATTATGGCATGGACGCTCGCGAAAGAACCCCTCACTGCTCCAACGGAGTGAGGAATTATGCTGACCTTTATAGATGGGTTGAACCTCTTAAGTTCCTGCTCAACTTCTGCTTGATGTCTGTGCCCTGAAGGGGAATAAGGCCTTATTGTTTGACTCCTCTCAGGGTGATGAGATCCCTTAGAAGGCTTTGAGCCGGCCTCACTGCTCCCAACTTTCAGATCAGCTATGAGGAGATTTGCGCCGAGGCTAGTGAGGGGGGCTGAGGCCAGCAGAGTGGATGTAGCATTACAACCCGGTACAGCCACTAAGGAGGAGCGCTTTATCTCATCCCTATTGAACTCAGGGATCCCGTAAACGGATCTATCCAGAAGATCTGGGAGGGGATGCTTCCACCCGTACCACCTCTCGTATAGCTCGGGATACTTCAGCCTGAAATCAGGGCTCAGATCAATGACTTTGATCCCCACTTCCAGTAGTTTTGGCGTAATATCCTTGGAATTACCTGGAGGTAGGGAGAGGAAAGCGAGGTCATAGTCTCCCTTCATCGCCTCGCTCGTGGATGAGAACTTCGAGTTGAGTAGCCCCTTGAGATGGGGGTGAGCTAAGTGAATGGGCTTGCCCGCATACTCCCTTGAGGTTAAAAAAGATAACTCTATATCCCGGTGATTGATTAATATCCTCAAAAGCTCGCCCCCCGTGTATCCCGATGCTCCGAATATCGATACCTTCAATGCGAATCACCTCTCTTCTCACGCGACTATGATTATATTTTAAGCATATTGGTTGCATTAATCGTACTATAATAGACGATATTAATACCTAACGGCCCGCAATAGATAAGCTCTCACGACCCCTCAACGATGGAGAAAGTATCATTTAACCTCTGGCTGAGCTCACTCAGAAAAGCTCCTCCACTGAACTTGAAGAGAGCCTCTGAGCTTCAATCAGCTCTCTCGAATAAACTAAACTCTCCGCCCGAGGGCTTATATCAGTGATCAGCTACTTCACATCGATAAGCCCCTCATGATCGATATCTCGAGGCCACCGCTAACTCACGCTTCATGTATGGAGCTCAAATTGAGCGTCTCAAAACTTCAGATAGCATCGCTTAAGGTGAAATTAAATGATGACCTCAACTCTGATGATCTAAAGGGGACTGCGACTCTGAAAGATATATCTTAAAAATTCACATTATTCCAGCTCTCTTAAGTGCCTTCTCTATCTCTACTATCCTATCTCGTATCTCCTTGAGATTCTCCTCAATGTATTCCCTGAGATCTCCTCTAAGAAGCCTTATCTCCTCCCTTGTCTTCTCAGATTCTTCCCTTATCGCTTTCAGAATCGCCCTCCCTAACTTCAAGTTCTTCTCCCCTAGCTCAACCGCTCTCTCGCTCAGCTTCAAGTTCTTCTCCCCTAACTCCACAGCTCTCTCGCTCAACTCCACAGCTCTCTCGCTCAACTCCACAGCTCTCTCGCTCAACTCCACATTCCTATAGAGGAGCCTTCCAGCTGCATCCAGCCTCTCGAAGAGTTCCTCCGTCCATTCTCCTCTCCTTATCTCGAAGAAACTGAATTCCCCTGTCGCCTCCTGCCAGCTGACCTCGAGGCTCTCGACGAATATGGGGAACTTCTGTATCTTCACCAATTCGATGAACTGTTTGAGCTTCCCCTCATCCCCCTCCGCAACTATCTTGACATCGTAAGGCTTTAAGTTCTCAACGTAACCAGTGAGGCCCAACTTCCTAGCGATCCTCTCCACTTCATCCCTATAGCCAACTCTCTGAACTTCTCCCTTCGCTATGATCTCTACTCTCTTCATGACCACTTCTCCTATAGCCCCTAAAATTTAAAATTTAAGATTTAAAATTTTAAGAGTGAGGATCTAACCTCAATTTATCCTGTGAGCTCAAGCCCACGAGGTTGGGCTCTCAATGAGGCTCACTCAAGTGATAGATTAAATATAATGAGCCAATAGGTATGAGGATGCCCTGTGAGCTCTAGGAACGTATCAGTGCTCTCAATAACTTCCTTCATGATAGACGTGGCCTTCAGCTCGTGGTGGATGATCCTCCCCCTCTACTTAGAGAGGTTGGGGGCTAGCGTATCAGAAGTGGGGATGAGCTTCTCACTGATAGATATAGCTTGGGCCCTCTCCCAGCTACCCGGAGGCCTCCTCTCAGACAGATTCGGGAGGAAGATAATTATATTGTTATCGACATCCACATTCATACCTTTCTTCGCATCTATGCTCTTCCTCAAGGACTGGCTCACAGTAGCTTTAGCAGTAGCTATATCCTCATTTTTCGCCGGCCTTCAGAATCCATCCTTCAGCTCGATGATAGCGGAATCCTCAGAGAAGCTCGGGGTGGCTAGGGCATTCGGGTTCTACAACTTCCTACTCAATTTAGGATGGGCCGTCGGTCCCCTCCTCGGATCCTTCATAATACCATCGTATGGTTTCGATCCCCTCTTCATACTGGGGGTAGTCACGAGCCTCTCCTGCCTCGTAGCTAGAGCTACTCTACTGAGAGAACCCCCGAAACTAGAGGGAAGTAGCTTCGGAGTGACTTTCATACCCCTCCTCATCTCCCTCTCAATATTCAACTTAGCTAATGGGCTGATCTCCCCCCTAATACCTATTTACGCTGAGAAATCCATGGGCTTCTCCATAGAGGAGATAGAATACATGTTCTTCATAGCTCAACTCCTCACCTCAATCTCGAGCATCGCTGCGGGCTCCCTCGTGATGAAGATAGGGGGATTGAGAGGCTTGACATTGTCTTTCGCTCTCTCAGGGGTCTTTTCCTTTCTATGGGTCTTCTCGAGGACTTACGCAGCTTTCATATTCATCTCGCTCTACTACATGGCTCTCTTCTCCTTAGCTGAGGTCTCCTTCGGTACTTCGATCAGTGAGCTCACAGCTAGGGGTAGGAGGGCCACTGCCTTCGGGACAGCCACTGTGATCACTAGCCTATCTCACTCAGTTGGTTCTTACTTAGGCGGGATCCTCTGGGAGATATCTAAGCCAGAAGCACCCTTCTTCCTAGCATCATCTATAATGCTGCTCTCTTCCTTGATCCTGAGAGCTGTTAGGCCTAATGCCACTCCTCCACTTCGTTATACCACTTCTCCTTCGTCCCTACCTTAGCTCTCTTCTCCCACTTCTTAGATTTGGGGGTCTCATTCAGGTATTTGAGGAGTTCATCTATCCTAGATCTCACTACAACTTTATGGGGCTCCTCGATATCATATTCATCTAACTTGCTCCTGAGTAACTGGAGGTTCGTCGTCACAGTGTACCAGAATCCCCAGTCATCGAAGAGGCCCTGTATCTTAAATGCCTCCAAGTTTATCTTATCGTCATCATCCCAGCCCAGTTCATGAGCTCTGAGTAAAACTATAGAATCCTTGAAGTCCTTATCATTCATCCTGACTATTTGAAGTTTCTCCAAGAGTAGCTCAGCTAAGGGGAGCGTTAACGGATCCTTCTCGAGCCTCCCCTTGAACTCTATCGTGTGATTCATAGCCAACCTATCTAAGAAGACCTCAACCATAGGTATCCTCTCGCTATAATAGATCTGCCTGACCCTACCGTAGTACATGAGGAGCCTCTGATCTACCTCATACCCTCTCTCAGCTAAGAACTTCGCTATCTTATCTCTCTCTTTAGAATAACCGGCTAGATCTATATCCGTGAAGACCCTAGCTCCAAGTCTCTTGAGCCTCTTCCATAGATCCTCATACTCCTTACTGTGCATGTAGATGGCCATACCTCCTATCACCCTCACGGTGATGCCTCTCTCCTTGGCCCCCTCAACTATAGCTATAGCCTCTTCTATGAACTCCTCGGGAGACGGGTACTCCTCTATAGGTATCTCAGAGGGCAATCTGAACCTCTTCATGATCTCACCCGGATACGAATGAATATCCCTTGATCTTCCCTCTCTCTATATCTATTAGGACTCCCTTGAGTATCCCCTCACCGTACTCACTGCCCGGGTTGAAGCAAGCAGTCCTCCCTACGTTGCAAACGCCTTTGGATTCGTGTATATGGCCGTGGAGCCCCATCATGGGCTGGTACTTCTCTATAGCTTTCCTAACAGCTACGCTGCCCACGGGTATCATCTCACTTACTGATGGCGTCAGATCCTTCGAGAGCTTAGGAGCTAGATCTAAGCCTGAATCATAAGGTGGGGCATGGAAGTTGAATATAGCATTCTCCATATTCTCCAGCTTCTTGACGAGGTCCTCTATCAGTTCCTCGAGCTTCTCCTCGGGGACCTCCCTGGGTGTGTTCCAGGGAGTCGGGTTAGAGTAAGGTAGGGTTATCATCTCATGATGCTCATCAACCCAGACCTTCTTCATGCCAGCGTTCACCACGAAATCGCTTGAATTCAGGACTTCCTCTATCTCCATCGGGTCATCGTTTCCAGCCGCTATGAATATCTTCACGTTCTTCCCCCTCAATCTCTCCTCAGCCAGTCTGATCCAACTATTTAACCTGGCCTTTATGTTCTCGACGAAGAGCCTATCCTTGAGATCGGGGTTCCTCTCTACCTCCTCTAACTCCTCCTTCGTCACTACTATAGGGTAGTAACCGGCTATAGATATCCTCTTCTTGACATCATCGAGCTCCTTCTCCTTGAACTTATAGGTACCACCGAAGAAAGTGCTAACGTAAGTGTTATCGGGGTTCCTCACTATCGGTATTAGGAGCTTACCAGATAAATCACCGAGAAGTATGCCGACGTCAGCTTTGTATATGGGGATCGCGTTTAGGAATTTCCTAAATACATATTCAGAGCCATGGACATCCGTCACGAAGAGTATCCTGGTCATATTGTCACCTCTCTACCGCAAATCGGCTCCTTATAAAAAATATAGTGTGGGTAGGATCACTCCGGAGGTAGCTCCTTCCACGCTAGATCTATATCTATGCCCTTCTTCTTGTTCTTCCACCTCCAATATGCCCACCAGAGCATGCCGCCGGTCCAGACGAACAAGAAGGCTATCACTCCCTCTAAAGATATCCCCTCGAGCTCAGGCGTCGTGTAGTAGATGTACTCTATTATCGCGACGTTTATCAGATCTATCACTGCAGCTATCGTCACTATGTGAAGGGGTCCTATCCTCCAGTTCCTGTAGGGCGAGGTCTCCCATATAGATCTGACCTTCTTGACGAATGGGAATATCAGAGCGCCTATTGCGGTGACTCCCCACAAGGAGATGCCCTCAGTGGCAGGGCAGTCCAGCGAAGATATCGGACCAGCTCCTCCGAAGCAATAAAGAGCTATCCCGAGTTCGCTAGCTATGAAGAAGAAGGTCAAGTTCTTCACGGGTGATGCCCACTTGGGGTTCACCTCAGAGAACCACTTCGGCCCCATCCTGTCCATACCCCAAGCTACTGCTATCCTGCTAGCAGCTACGTAACCCAGAGGGATGTACATATAATCGCAGATTATGAAGCTGAGAGCGGCTATTATAGCTAGAGCGTAATGTAGCGGGTTAGATATGTCTAGGAAGACCCTAGTAATTCCCATTAAGTTGGGTGGGAAGGGCATGTTGTAGCCATCTAAGCCCACGTTGTCCGCTACCGAGAGAGCGTACATGAAGTCCCTCCCCACGACGCTCGGGAAGAGCATAGCGAATGCGAGGACGAATATAGCTGGAGCAACTACTGAGCTTATCTGAGCTATCATTATGTTCCTCTGGGGTCTCTTTATCTCACCAGCCATGACGTTCAGATCTAGGCCGTATCTAGCCCACCAGGCGTTCACCACAACTAAGCCGAGGGTCCCAGCGACTAGAGATGCAGTAGGGGCGAAGACCCTGGGATCAGCATCCATAGCTGCGCTTATCATACCCTCATAATCTAGGGAATTGTACTGAGCTGCCATCGCGTTCCAAGCTGCTACGAACTCCTCGTGAGAGTGCATGCCCAGTATGACACCTACTATAACGAGGAATACTATAGAGAGTACCATCATCGTCCTCTGATGCCAGAGGTACCATCTCAAGCCATAGAAAGTGAATAGATAGCCCAGGAAGTTCACTATGGAAGCTATTATGAACTTGCCTAGTGGAGTGGCGCACCACTCAGCAGCTTCAGGCATCTCCAGCATCCCGAAGAGAGTGGTCAACCCGGGATCGGCGACCCATGGGGCTAATATTATCCCCCAGAGCCACCAAACGAAATATTCAGCGAAGCTGACGGCCATCCCTATCGCTGGGTGGAGTATCCTCGTGTTGTAAACGTAGCTTCCTCCACTCCTGGGCATGGAAGCCCCCAGGATCCCCCACACGAGGGCAGCTCCGAAGACCCCAAAGAAAGTAGCTATCCATATGGAGCTCAGTATATCCCCGGATGGGAAGAGCCATATTCCCCAGCTTAACAACGTCCATATAGCGACAGCTGGTCCTTGGTTGAGGAAACCGAAGGAGAAGGCATCTATTAGGCTGGCTTCCCTCACTAGACCGCTCGCCCTTCTCGCGAAAACTTCCTTTGGAACAATTCCACTCGATCCCTCTCCCGACATGCACAACCCCCCAAATCGGGGCTCTATTTATGGATCCATGCTAGATTTAAGCATTGCGTTTCGACAAAGGGTGGATAAAATAATTAAAAAATTTTAATGATAGAAAGGAGCTCTCATGCTCCTCCGGGGAGAGGATTGAAGGTCCCCTCCTTCCGTATATTTTTTTAAGATAGAATTCACCTGAGGAAGAACCCATATCTCAGGGGATCCTCTGGATCTATGAGGAAAGTGTTCTTAGCTATTATATATGCATCTCCGCTTACTTCAGGTATGATAGCTTCGTAAGGCCCATATCTCACCCTCTCAACTATCCTTCCCTTGAACTTCGTATTTATTATGCTCTCAAATACTAGCTCCTCACCTATGCTGACTTCGTTCCTCGCTAGTAAAATGGGCAACCTCGCGCTGACACCAGTCCCAGTGGGGCACCTATCAACTTCACCCTCAGCGAAGATCGTGACGTGCCTGCTATGAGATCCCTCCTCCATAGGTGGGCACACGAATATCGTCCCGTATAGGAAGCTGAGGTCCCTCTCAAACGGATGCTCTATATTCAAGCTCCTCATGACTGCTCTCTTTATCCTTATCCCCACATCTATGAGCTCCCTATACCCCTCGGGGATGCACTTCAATCCTAGCTGCTCTGAGTCGACGAAAGCGTAGAAAGCCCCTCCGAATGCCACATCATACCTTACCCTCCCGATCCCCTCAACTTCTACCTCCCTATCGAGAGCGTAAACGAATGAAGGCACGTTCCTGAATCTCACCCTCCCTATCTTGCCGTTTTTGACCTCAACGTAAGCCTTGACTAGACCTGAGGGTGTCTCTATCCTAACTTCCGTTAGGGGCTCAGTAGCATCGACGATACCAGTTAGCACAGCTACTTTAGCTAAAGCTATCACAGCGTGACCGCATCCAGTACTGTAGCCCTCATTGTGCATGAATATCACTCCGAAGTGCGCTTCAGGAGAGGAAGGCTCTGTTATCACCGCACCGTACATATCAGCGTGACCCCTGGGCTCTAAAATTAGGGCTCTCCTCATGTGATCCAAATTCTCCATGAAGTACCTCCTCTTCTCCAGCAAGTTGTTTCCTTCAATATAAGGGATCCCCGAGGTTATTATCCTGAGGGGCTCCCCCTCCGTATGCGTCTCTAAAGTCGTTATCTTCAACCAGCTGGCTGGCGGTTCCCAATCCCTGAGCTCACTCTCCAAGGTATCAACCCGCTGAAAAGTGAGGTGAATAATAAAAAAGTATTTAGGAGCTAGCTATGCTGCTCTTCACCCTCTCCCTAACATCCTTCGGTATATATGGCCTCTCAGGAAGCACTCCCTGAGGCCTGTAAATCAATATGAGCGCTGTTATAGCCCCAAGGAGGATCTGATAGAGCCAGATCACATCAAAGGGTAGGAGGCCGACGAACTCGTGCTTGTAGTACGTTATGAACCTGTCTAAGGCGACGAAAACTGTAGTACCTACGAGCGCACCCTTATTATTACCTAGACCTCCCAGTAATATCATGAGCCAGGGGAGGAAGGTCCAGTTGAACCTGAAGAACTGTCCGGGCATCACGCTCCCGTTGAAGAAAGCCCATAGGACGCCAGTTATCCCGCAGAACGCGGATCCTATCACTATAGCTATAGCCCTATATTTCACTAAGCTCTTACCTAAAGCGGCAGCTGCGACTTCATTATCCCTTATTGCCTTCATAGTCCTACCTATGGGCGTCCTCCCTAAGTACTCAGCGTAAGCGTATATGATCAGGGCTATTATGAGCATAGCAGCTGTCATAGCGACTATAGTATTTTTCCCAGCCCATCCGAAGACTGATGGAACTTGCACCCCGTATTCTCCACCTATCAATGGTCTATAAGCCCTAGCAATTACGTTCGCTATCTCACCGAATGCCAGGAGCGTTAAACCCAAATAATCGATCCTCAGCCTTATCGCCGGGCCGACCTGAACTAGTCCGAGGACTGCGCCGATTATAGCACCTATTATCAAGCATATTATGAAGAGGGCCATCGATAGAAGGGGATTAGAGCTAAGGATAGGGTTTATAAGGGCTATCACACCCGAGCTCTCGTATATCGGATCTAGCTCCGTCTTTATCCCGAGGATCCACATGGCCAGTCTCGTGGAGAGATTCCCCATTACATATGCGGTCCCAGCTATGGGGAATACTAATCCGAACTGTGGGATCCCAGCATACCCTCTCTGTATGTTCAGACTCACACTCGCTATCAAGTATACGGAATATACTGCTATGAAGCTCGTAACGAATAATAAGATTTGCTCAAATATCTGCTCCATCTCAAACACCCCTCCTCCTCATTATCAAGGGGGCTATGCCCGTGGGCAATACTGCGAGCGTTATTACCAATATGGCTAGGGGTATTATCATCATGTAATTTATTATATCGGGACCTACTACTGAGGCTAGAGAAGAGAGAAGCAATATCTTTGCGAATCCAAGCAGAAAACTTCCAATAGGTGCTCCTATTAGGTAATCAAGCCCACCTACTGTACTGGCGCAGAACATCTCAGCTAAATAGTAAGTACCTGTGAAAACATTGCACATCTGGTAGAAGGGGAGCAATGCCCCAGCTACCCCAGCAGTAGCTCCTGCTATGAACCAAGAGATCAGGAGCATCCTGGAGACATTTATTCCCAAGGTCTGCGCTAAGGATGGGTTCTCCATACATGCTCTTAATGCTACTCCTAAGTTCGTCCTGTAGAGTAAGAGCTGAAGCGCTATCATCGTGACGAGAAATGCCGCAAGTGAGATGAAAACTATTCCCCGAAGCCCGAATATATTAAAATCCATTGGAGCAAAATAGATATTCCTTGATAATATCTTGAACTCAAATTGGAGTATATCAGCTAGTATGTTGAGGACTCCGTACATCAGTATATCGAAGGAGAGAGTGGCTATCATAAGGAGGAATATTGATGCTTTTCTTTTCCTCAAAGGCTCTAATATGTAAAAGAGCAATACAGCCACTAGGCCACCGAGGATAAAGCCAAGAGGAATTCCAAAGTACGGGTGGGAGCCGAAAACCCAGGCTATCGTTGATGCATATATGCCAGTTGTTACAAAGGATGCGTGAGCGAAGTTAGGGACTCTTGTAGTTCTGTAAAGGAGAGTAATCCCTATGGCAGTTAAAGAAAGTATGGAGGACCAAACTAAGGCTTGTATAAGGGTACCAACGGAGAAGATAACTTGCATTCAATCACCCATCCCCAAGTAGAGCTCCATTATCTCCCTCTCACCCATGAGCTCCGAGGGCAGGCCCTTGAAGACCACCTGGCCACTTACAATCACATAAACCTTATCAGCAACCTCAAGAGCCTTCTGAACGTTTTGCTCAACCAAAACTATACTCAACCCCTTCTGATCCCTTATCTCATTTATCTTCTTCGTTATGAGGTTCACGTAAAGGGGCATGAGACCTGCTGTAGGTTCATCTAGTAGCAAGAGCTTCGGGTTCCTCACTAGTCCTATGCTTATAGCCAACATCTGCCTCTCTCCCCCGCTGAGAGTTCCTGCTCTCTGCTTCTTCCTCTCCTTGAGTATTGGGAAGAGCTCGTATACATAATCCAGCATATCGGAACTTTTATCCTTGGAGAGGGCCATCGAGATCCTCAAATTTTCATCCACTGAGAGCTCCGAAAATATGTTTATCATCTGTAGTAAGTATGCGACTCCCATCCTCGCTATGCTGTGAGGAGGGAGCTTCGAGATCTCCTCCTCATCGAGCTTGATGCTTCCCGAGTAGATATCAGCGATCCCGAAAATGCTATTCAGTAGAGTCGTTTTCCCTGCGCCATTAGGGCCGACTACAGCGACTATCTCCTTCTTCCCACAATCTATCGAGACATCATATAACACGTGCAACTTCCCATAACCCGAGTTCAGATTCTCGACCCTCAGCATGTCAACCACCTATATAAACCATCCTGACTTGCTCATTCCTAGCTATCTCATCGGGCGTCCCGCTCGCTATTATCCTCCCCTGATGCATAGCGTATACGAAATCAACGTACTTCAGAGCTATGTCAAGCCTGTGCTCTATTATTAGGAAAGTCAGTTTCATCTCATCCCTCAATTTAACTATATGCGAGAATATATTATGAGCGAGCTTAGGATTCACGCCCGCGATGGGTTCATCGAGAACGACCATTTTAGCCCCTGACATGAGAGCTCTACCTATCTCAATTAGCTTCAGAGCTCCGGCATCAAGAGAAGCTGGCTCCTTATCCCAGTAACTCTCGAGACCTAAGATCTTCATTATGTGGACTGCTCTATCCACAGCCTCCCTCTCATAATCCTTCCATGATGATTTGATCAAGTGCTTCGTGAAGGACTCGCCGGGATGATTCCTCGCTGCGAGCAGGAGGTTCTCGAGCACCGATAATTGGAGGAAGGGAGAGGGTATCTGGAAGGTCCTCACGAAACCTCTCTCATACATCTTGTGCATCGGTAGACCTGTGACATCTTCGTTCATGAAGTAAACCTTGCCGCCATCAGGCTTGTAGTAGCCGCTCACTGTGTTGACGAAAGTCGTCTTTCCGCATCCATTTGGACCTATTAGCAGCGTTATTGAACCTTCTTCAACCCCTATGTTGACTTCATTAACAGCTATCAGGCCCCCGAACCTCTTGACGAGCTTATCAGTTTTCAATATCATGTATACCCCCTTAAAGCCTCGAGCTATCGACGACTTTATCGCTTTTTTAAAAACCTATCGCAAGAGTGTAGAGCGGGCTACGATCATTTTAGAACTAAAAAAGGTTAGGGTGAAGTTTAAGAGCCTAGAGGATGATACCAAGTTATGCTGTCCGCGATAGGATCGTACATGCCTATAAGTACCATCTTTCCATCTATTACAGCCCATATCTCCTCGCTCTGTGACTTCCTATCGTTCTTCTCATTGAGCTCAAGGTTCCCGCTCACTCCCCAGTACATCTTGGCCACGTAGGGTATAGCAGCCTTTATGGCATCAGCGTCGTACTTCCCAGCTAGTAGCGTTGATAGAGCGAGCACCCAAGCAGTATCATATGCCTGAAGCGCCCATATATCGGGCTCCATCCCTATCTCCTTCTTCACAGTTTCTACTATCCTCCTCTTCAGAGGCGTGTCCGGCGCTGTGAACTGCACGCACACGACTCTCACCTTTGAGGCTAGATCAGCAGCGTTCTTGAGCACGACATCAGCAGGGTATATGGTATCAGGAGCTATCCACTGTAGGTTGAGCAGGAAGCTCTTCCTAGCGTTAGCTTGTGTCAGAAGCAGGGTGAGGTCATCCTGCCATCCATTGTCGAATACAGCCACCTTCTCTCCTCTATCAACGTAAGGCTTAGCTGCAGCCTCCATCTGATCCAATAATGCTGAGAAGTCCTTCATATCAGGCGGATAAACTGCATTAAGCAATACAGTGACGTCATACTCAGGAGCCAGTTTGACGAAGGCATCCCTAACTGCTAAGTTGTAAGTATCGTCTATCGTTATGGTGACAACATACTTTATCCCTAAGGTCTTGAGGACGTTGAGCAGAGCTTTGGAATCTGGTATTGAGGACTCAGCTGTAAACCTGAAGAGGTAACCACCTGGAGGAGCTACCCTCTCCCTGGGAGCTGTGGACGCTGAGCTCACAACTACTACCTTCTGAGTGTTAGCGAACTCAGCTAAGCTCCTAGTCTGCTTGCTGGTCAGTGATCCGAATATCACCTTGATCCCCCTAGCAGCGAGGGATTGGGCCCTCTGCAGCGTTAAGCTCGGGTTGGTCTCATCGTCCTCGAAGTAGAACTTGAATCTAACGTTGAGCCCTATGGATTTCACGAACTCATTTATGTCTTTCTCAGCTATCTTAGCTATGACCTCCGACTGAAGGCCTGAGGAGGCCCAAGTGCCGCTCCTAGATACGATCACCCCGAATGGTATCTCGCTCGGAAGCGCTGCCGCTGGAGCGGTAACAGTAACTGTGGTTGCAGCACCTGGCCTGGGGATGAAGTAGCCGATAGCTACACCGATTAATAGCACTACTATTAGAAGTAGGGCTAAAACCGGGGTCGATATGCCTCTCCTCATGAAGACCCCCGATATCTGGGGGGGCTTACTTATAAATGTAACTATCCAGTTGCTGAAGGCACCTCATACGTT
>JAVCBY010000090.1:0-19364 GCA_037917625.1 Thermoproteota archaeon
TAAGGAAGCCGATAGTAGACCGTCTAAGTCCTCCCCGTGACTGCATATGGAGAGCCTTTCCCCCTTGAATATATCCTCGAGCATTTTCCGACCATCATAAGTTCAATGATAGATTTTTTAATCTTACGAATTCGATTGCTCGAGATGGGACGCAGGGTCATGGTCGCTGGGACGTTCGATATAATCCATGAGGGTCACATAAAAATGCTCTGGAGTGCTAAGAACTTGGCTGGAGATGATGGTGAACTAATAGTTGTGGTAGCTAGGGATGAGAACGTGAGGAAGTACAAGAGGAGGGAGCCCATACTGGAGGAATCTATCAGGGCATATATAGTGAAGAACTTGAAGCCCGTCGATAGAGTAGTGCTCGGGGAGAAGGATCCGATAGAATCTGTAGTGAAGTTGAAGCCAGATGTCATCGCTCTGGGTTACGATCAGTGGGCTGATGAGAATTGGCTGAGGGAGGAGCTCTTGAAGAGGGGAATCAATGTGGAAATAGTCAGGTTACCGAGGTTCGGCGATAGTTCATCTTCATCCATAGTCAGGAGAGTGATAAACTTATTCTGCTCATCTGAATAGCTTAATGAAGGAACTTGAGAATTCTTTAGCGAGTACTGAGAGCTCATCAGTCGATTCTTGGTCAGATTTTACGAGCAATTCACTGAGAATATCTAATATTACCTCATCTTTCCCGAATTTCCTAGCGATTATTAAGGCTAGATAGAGAGTATCCCTCATGACATTGCAAGCTAACTCAATATCAGTTGAGCTCTCACATAACTCGACGCTCCTCATTATGACCAATGGGATCCCGCATATGAGGGTCTTAAGGTCACCCCCTCCCGCGTCCTGAACGTTCTCATGGAGCGTCTCAAAGAACAGGAATCTGAGGTATCCGCTCATCCTACAGAGATCCCTCACCTTCTGATGCCTCTCTGTATTCGATTCGAACTCCTCAAGTAGCGTCAAGAACTCCTCATTCATCTGATATATGCAATCCTCTACTGACTTCACGGGACCCGATGCGGGGATACGCTTAAAATTGTTATGATGATCAGATTGGGAGCGAAGATGAGGTGGATAGTGGCCTCAGCTTGGCCTTACATAAATGCTGTCCCACACTTAGGTACCTTAGTCCAAGTACTCTCTTCAGATGTATTCGCGAGATTCCTGAGGAAGATGGGAGAGGAAGTGGTATTCGTCTCGGGCTCAGATGAGCATGGGACACCTATAGAGATAGAAGCTATAAGGAAAGGGATAGCTCCTAAGGACCTAACGGATGAGATGCACGCATATATCACTTGGCTCTTCGAGAGCTTCAGGATAAGTTACGATAACTACACGAGAACTGAGAGCGATGTCCATAAGGAATTCGTGAGGGATTTCTACATCAAGGTCTATAATGAGGGGCACATATTCGAGAGGGAAACGGATCAATTGTACTGCCCTAAGGACGAAATGTTCCTTCCCGACAGATTCGTCACGGGGACTTGCCCTTACTGCGGGTACGAGAGGGCTCACGGGGATCAATGCGATAGATGCGGTAGGTTGCTCAACCCGACGGATCTCATAGATCCGAGGTGTTCGATATGCGGCTCCATCCCGGAGATAAGGAGGACTAAGCACTGGTTTTTTGACCTACCGAAGTTCTCAGAGAAATTGAGAAAATATATAGAGGAAAATGAGAATTTACCTGAGAACGCAAAAGCTTTATCTCTATCGATGATCGATGAGGGCCTCAGACCGAGATCCCTAACTAGGGATAACAAGTGGGGGATCCCTGCGCCTTTCCCAGGCTCTGAGGGGAAGACCATCTACGTCTGGATGGAAGCAGTCCTGGGCTACGTTTCCGCTGTGAAGGAGTACTTCCTCAAGAGGGGGGAAGCTGAGAAGTTTGAGGAGTTCTGGAAGAGAGAGGATACGAGATCCGTCTACTTCATAGGGAAGGACAATATCCCGTTCCACACGATGATATTCCCGGCCCTCCTGATGGCTAGTGGGGAGGGTTATGTCCTCCCATTCAGCGTCGCCTCTACTGAGTTCCTCCTTTACGAAGGGGAGAAATTCTCGAAGAGCGAGAGGAGAGGTATATGGATGGATGAGGCCCTCCAAATACTTCCAGCAGATTATTGGAGGTTCTACATGATCTACATGAGACCCGAGCTTAAGGACACGAGCTTCTCCTGGGAGGATTTCGAGTCCAAAGTGAATGATGAGCTGAACGATATAATAGGTAACTTGATACACAGGGTCCTCTCCTTCATAGTCTCTAGGTATAATGGCCAGGTCCCATCAGCTGAGCTAGATGAGGAGGCATCGAGCTTCCTCATTAAGGTGAGGGAGACGAGCGAGAGGATCGAGGAGAACTTGATGAAAATAAAGCTGAGAGATGCTTTAAGAACATTCATAGAGATGGCAAGATTAGGAAATAAATTCTTCAACAATAGAGAGCCTTGGAAGGATTTTGAATCAAATAGGGAGAGAGCTGACTCCACCATACTAGCGTCCTACATACTCCTCAAGATCATCGCGTTCTACATGCACATATTCATGCCCTCCTCCGCTGAGAAGCTCTGGAAGATGCTCGGGCTCGAGGGCGAGCCTGAAGCTAGAGTCGCTTTCTCAGATCATGATAAGGGGAAGATAAGCTCTTTAGAACCTCTATTCAAGAAAATAAGAAAGGAAGAATTGATAAACAGATTAAATCAAATAAGGGAAAGGGGAGAAGTTCTGTCCGCGAGGGAGAGTTAATCCTTCCTCACTATAACCTCTATTGTTATGTCCCCGGATGCTATCGGGTGGCCTGGCTTCATAGCTTGAATAACAATCCTGAAGGTGGAGTTCTCAGTCACATTCGCGCGCCACCCAAGAGAGGCTCTTCCCTCACTATCCGTCTTAACGTACTCCGTAACTGTAGAGTTCGATCCTAGAGATACTGCTAGGAGCTTAGCGTTCTCAACGGGCTTCCCACCCACGGTCACTCTCGCGTATATCCTATCGCTAACTTCAGCATAAGTAGCATTAGCTATCCTAACTGTTAAGACCGGACTCTCCACATTCAGCTCCAATTCAAGGGGAGGAGCTCCGAATACACTGAAGTAAGACTCCTCAGTGATATCTTGACCATTCAAAGTAGCTTTAATCCTCAGGATGTGAAATCCGATCCTATATTTTCCCTCCTCTATGTCTATACTTCCACCTATCTCCTTAGCCGGGGGGAGGGAGGTCACGTATACTGTCCTGTTAAGCTCAGCATCTATGACCTCGGCTGTCACTTTGGATGGTGCAGATGGGAAGGAGATAGTGAAGTTCAGTTTCCCACCTAAGGGAACGGTTCTCTCCTCGATCGATATAATGAACTTAGGAGAGTTCATCAAGGGCCAGATCAATAGAATTGCCACGAATATCACGTTTAGAGCGACTGCCAGTAGGATCTTGTTGTTCATAGGGCACCTACTTCCCTCCAGATCTTAGTATAAATAAATGTTACCGACGCGAATACCTTATATTGAGTGCGAGCCTTTGATCTGGGTGCCTAGAACTGGAGAATAAGAAGGGGCTGGAGAGGATAGAGAGCCCAAGATACATATTCTTCGGTCCCAATGCTATTTCAAAAGTGGGAGAAGTCCTAAGAAGCTTGAGCATAAGGTCTCCGATCCTCCTGATAAGCGGGCCGAGCGTGACTAAAGCCGTCGCAGAGGACTTAGTGTCCTCACTCGAATCTGAGTACAAGATCTTACACGTAGCGATGACTGGTGGGCTTGAGGAACTAGTGGATACCATTAAGATGGCGAGGAAATATAAAATAGATCTCCTAATAGGAGTTGGGGGAGGAAAACCCCTAGATATTACTAAAATATTGGCTTCAGAACTCGATGTTAGATATCTAGTCGTCCCGACGTCAGCGAGTCACGATGGTATAGCTTCGCCCTCAGTGAGCTTCACACTCTCCAGGGAGATAGAGGGGAGGCTGGGGAGGGAGATCAGGGTAGAGGCGCCCACAGCTATATTGGCTGATACGACTATAATAAGTAGGGCATCTCCAGTCACATTCAAGTCAGGTTTCGGGGATCTGGTCGCTAAGATAACAGCTGTAAGGGATTGGGAGCTAGCCTATAAGCTCAGAGATGAGCCTTATAGCGAATACGCTGCATCTATGTCTTTGTTGAGCGCTAAAATAGCGATGGATCATGCGCATGAGATAAGAGCAGGCTTAGAGGAGTCGACTAGGATACTGGTCAAAGCTCTGATAGGTAGCGGGGTGGCGATGAGTATAGCTGGCAGCTCCAGACCAGCTAGCGGGAGTGAGCACATGTTCAGTCACGCTCTAGATATAATCTCATCGGAAGCGGGTGTTAGGCCAGCGCCTCACGGCATCCAAGTAGCGATAGGGACTATAATGATGGCTTATTTGCAGGGTCAAGATTGGAAGATGATAAAGGAGAAGCTAATAGAAGCTGGAGTCCCCACTACTGCTGAGGAAGCTGGGATAAGCCCAGATATGGTGGTGAAAGCCCTGACGATAGCTCATAAGGTGAGGGATAGATATACCATACTGGGGAGCTCGGGCCTCACTTTGAGCGCTGCTGAGAAATTGGCGCGGGTCACAGGAGTAATAAAGTGACCGCTAACGCTGAGATCAATAAAGCGGAAATTAAGATAAATATAAGAGTAAAACCGGCTGAATATAATAAAGATTTATATCTACTCATGCCGAAAGAAATTCTATGTATCCTGAATAAGATCCATGAGAACCAGATAATCGAGATCAAGGAGAGGATCGGAAACATTGAGTTAGGGAAGGAGAATAGGTAATCCATCATCTCAACGGAGAATCTCGATAGGAGATCCCTCCACCCAGTTCCCTCGCACGATATTATCCTACCGGGTAAGATAGCTAATATAATTGTATTGAGTCCTCCCATGATGGCGTATATGATTGAACAATTGCTGATAAGATAGAAGTACTTTCTCCTCCTCATGTTGAGCTCCTTAGGTACATATCTCGAGAATAGAGCCACTGTGAGGAGCCAGCTCAGGGCTATGAGAGCCCAAGAGTATAGGAAGAGGGAGCTCTTCACCTCTAAGAAAGCTCTCACTCTCTCATCTAGAAAAGCGCTAGAGCAAGATATCTTAAGTTGCAAGAGGAGGAGGGAAGTGGCATTGAAGGTGAAGAAGAGGAAGAGTGAGATCATCGAATATATCGGGTCTAAATTCATCCCAAGGCCCCTCAAGTCTTCCTCTCTACCTAGGAGGAAACCCAGGATACTCAAGGATAGTACCTCCCGGATGCTCTAGCCATCTGATCTAGTTTGGATCCGGGCTTATTGACCCTGGGCCTGCCCGTATCTGGGTCCCTCCTGAAGGTGATATCTACGTCCATCAGGAACTCGTTAAGCCCTTCCCTGGGGTCCTTCGGTTCTGATGCGTAACCCTCTCTCCCAGGGATCCCCCTGAATATCATTATCCTATCGGAGTAAGTCTCTATGGAGAGTATATCGTGCTCAACAACAATAACTGCCTTCCTCTCCCCTTTTATCCTTCTCCTTATAGCTTTAGCTACGGAGAACCTAGCCTCAACATCTAGGAATGCGCTAGGCTCATCTATTAAGTAGATATCAGCCTCTCTACCGAGACAAGCTGCTATAGCTACCTTCTGAAGCTCACCACCGCTCAACTCATCCAAGTACCTATCTAGGAGCTGCTCAATACCGAGCCTCTTGATGACCTCCACTCTGAAGTATGGGCTGGAGTAATTCCGCTCAGCTACTTTCCTGAGGAGGGATTCAACGGTCCCATCATAGCTGGGCTTGACGTACTGAGGCTTATAAGATATCTTAAGATTTGCGTTCAAGCTCCCTTCATCGGGTTGAAGCTCCCCCGCTAAGAGCCTTATGAAAGTGGTCTTTCCGATCCCATTAGGCCCAACTGCAACGACTACTTCGCCCACATATATCTGAGCGCCGCTCACACGGAGGGAGAATCCGTTTAAGCGTTTCACCATGTCTGAGTAAGATATCAGTACCTCTGAGGAGGGCTCAGAAGGGGCTGACCTCTGCAAGAAGGATATAGCCTCATCCCTGAATCTGACGTTGTCATCAGGCAGATAGCCATCTAGGAATATGTTTATGCCCTCCCTAGTGGAATGCGGATGGCTAACGACACCGTACACACCTGGCTCACCGTAAAGTATGTGGACGTAATCGCTTAGGTAATCCAATATTGCTAGATCATGCTCAACAACTATCAAGGACTTATTCTTATTCTGGAGTTCCCTCAAGAGCTTAGCTGCTCTCATCCTCTGGAAGACATCTAGATAGTTCGTAGGTTCATCGAATATATAGAGATCACCCTCCCTCGAGTAAGCCGCAGCTATAGCTACCTTCTGAAGCTCACCACCGCTCAGCTCCCTCAGATCCCTATCCCTTATGTTCTCAAGCTCCAAAATTGAATCTACCTCATCGTACGAACCTCTCTCATCCACCCTCCTTAAGACATCAGATACCTTGCCCCTCACTACTTCGGGTATCTTATCTATCCTCTCCGGCTTCAAAATGACCCTTATCTCATTATTAATTAACTTCTTTAAGTAAGAATGGAGCTCAGATCCCCTGAACCTCTCTAAAATCTCATCCCATGAGACATCCCTATCTACGATCCCTAGATTGGGCTTTATCCTCCCCGAGAGTATCGAGATAGATGTCGTCTTCCCGACGCCGTTCGGACCTATGAGGCCCAGCACCTTAGAGGGCCTGACTATGGGCAGCCTGAAGAGAGCGAACCCATTCACTCCATATCTATGGACCTCCTCGCCCTCGATGGGTGCCGGGAGATTCACTATGGATATGGCACCAAATGGGCACTTCTTTACACAAATTCCGCATCCTGTACACAATTTCTCATCTATTACGAGTGTAGAATCAACTAGCTTTATTGTATCTTCCACCCCCATCCTTACCTCTGGGCAGTACTTTATGCACTCGAGACCGCACTTCTTAGGGTTGCACCTATCCCTATCGATCACAGCTATTCTCTTACTGGGCAAGGGATCACCTCGGAAGGGAGGCCTCCCTTCCGAGATCGAAGGCCCTCAGATTTAAATCTCGATATCTAGCTGGCGATAACTCCGATATGACCTCCCTTATCAGATCATCTGGGAAGGGTACAGCTCCGCTAGCCTGAGCAGCGCCTAGGATGACGACGTTAGCAGCTATATAATCGCCCGCCTTCTCAGCTAGACCATAAGCATCTACAGTGAACAAATTCTTCGGATTTAAGCTCTTAATAGCTTCTATAATCTCATCCAAGCTCGGTACTTTGAACCTGCTCAAGTAAGCAGCCATAGGAACTATTATGTGATCGCTCATCACGACAGTAGTCCTCTCAGATATATAAGGGGCTTGCCTAAGCGTTTCCAGGGGTTCCATACCTATTAGCAAATCTAGAGTCCCCTCCAGAATTAAGGGGCTGTGAACTTCACTCCCTATCCTGAGCTCAGTCCTAATAGAGCCATATCTCTGCGAGAGGCCGTGTATCTCGCTCTGAACGAAGTTTATCCCCATCTTCAGGGCTGCTCTAGCCAATATATTCGTCGTGAATAGGATTCCCTGGCCCCCAACACCAGCTACTATCACGTTGAATTCCTCTATCATGCTCACACCCCCACTTTATCATCCCTCCAGTTTATCGATCCCTCCTGAGGTTCTATCGCATCGTACGGGCAGACTTGGACGCAAGCGCCGCATCCGAAACAGATGGTGGGATCTATCTCAACTGAGGAGCCAGTATCGATGAAAGCTGGGCATGCGAATGTATTTATGCATACCCTACAGTAGGTGCACTTATCCTCATTCACCCTATAGGGTACTATCTTTTTCCCCTCAGCTCTGATTTTCCTAACTGTTAAGAGGGCGCACTCCCTCCTAGTTATCACAACCGAAACACCTTCCGCCTTCAGAGCACCTCTTATCGCTTCTTCAGTTCCTTTATGATCGAATGGATCGACTACCCTGAGGTAGTTAACTCCTATCGCTCTCACCAAATCCTCCAAACTTATCGAGGGGGCCTCGCGCCCCATAGCGTCATAAGGCACGCCTGGATGTGACTGATGCCCTGTCATTGCAGTCGTTCTGTTGTCCATTATAATAACTGTGAACTTCCTCTTATTGTGAACGGCATTTATCAAAGCTGGTATTCCTGCGTGGAAGAACGTGGAATCCCCTATGAGTGCGACGACATCTTGCTGTGTCGCTAAGCTTACACCATTAGCTATCCCTATGGATGATCCCATCGCGTGAGTCACGTGCTCCACTCTGAAGGGAGGCTGGAAGAGAAGGGCGTAGCACCCTATATCACCCATGAAAACAGCCCTTCCAGCGGCTCTCCTCAAAGCGTAGCCCGCTGATCTGTGGGGACAAGCTGGGCAGAGGATCGGTTGCCTAGGGGGAACCATCTCGAGCAACTTTGAGCTTTTTCTATCAATCTCACTGAAATCTATCGGTGATTTAATCCCGAATGCTTTTGAAAATCCTTCGAGGACAGTCCTTATGGTGTACTCGTGAACTTGGGGCATGTGCCCAGTGAGCTTACCCAAGATCTCGAGATCCGGAGCGTAATCCTTAGCTAAAGCCTTTATCCTAAGCTCGAGGAATGGATCTAATTCCTCAACTATGAAGGCCGTGTTTATAGACCTCAGGAATTCCCCTATCATCCGTTCAGGCAAGGGGAAGGTCATGCCTATCTTCAGCACTTTGGCCTCGAGGCCAGTTAACCTCAGGGCATCCCTTACATGTGCATAGGATACTCCAGAAGTTATTATCCCAATCTCAGAATCTTGAGGACCTTCCACTCTCGCATAATTCCCTGAAATTCCCTGAATCTCCTTTATCTTTTTTAGGAGCTCTACATGGTGTTTCCTCGCTATCGCGCCGACCTGCAGATATCTATCAGGTTCTGGAGGCTCGAATTTACCCACATCGCCTCTAGCTGTTATCTCGCCGAGCCTCACAGGACCCTTCTGATGGTTTATTCTCGTCGTCGTCCTCAGCATGAACGGTATTTTATAGATATAAGATAGTTCCATCGCTTCCCTCGTGAAATCCTTGGCTTCCTGAACGTTAGATGGCTCGAGCATCGGTAGGCCTGCTGCCTCACTATAATGTCTGTTATCCTGCTCGTTCTGACTGCTGTGACAATGAGGATCATCTGCCGATACTATGACCATCGCGCCCGTCAGCCCGGCATAAGTGAGAGTGAAGATAGCATCAGCAGCGACGTTGAAGCCGACGTGCTTCATCATTGTCATGGACCTGAGCCCCGACCAAGCTGCGCCTATAGCTACTTCAGCGGCCACCTTCTCATTGGATGACCACTCGAAGTATATGCCCAGCTTCTTGGTAGCGAGAGATAGGGCCTCGCCTATCTCCGTACTCGGGGTTCCAGGATAGGCTGCAGCCACATTGAGGCCGCCCTCTAAAGCCCCTCTAGCTATAGCCTCATTCCCAAGCAGGCTCTCCAGGGTACCAGGTGGAGCTAATAGATCCCCCATGCTCTCCCAAGGAGATCGCAGAGAAAAAATTAAAACTTCTCTTTCTCCACCAGACCTAAAAGATTATGTGTTTTAGGTGCATATAAATTATTTAATTAATCAGAAGAACGAGGAATTATATAAAAAATTCTGGAAATTGATTGAGAACAGAAATTTTTTAAATATTTCGGTAGGACTCGAAGTACCTAGAAGCGAAATCCAGCGCCTTACCTACATTCGCGATATTAACGTAGGATGGTATTCCTTCCTTCCTGAGCTTTCTTGCGACCTCTCTACTGAGATCTCCACCGAGAAAAACTGATATCACAGGTTTATCTGTAAGATCACTCATCTCGAGGAGCATCGTCTGGAACTTCTCTAAATTCTCGGGGTCCATCCCACAGTAGATTAGTATTATCAGATCTATCTCACTCGAATTCGCACTGCTCTCTAAGATCCCCCTGAATATATCGGGGCTCGCTTCAGGAGTGAGGTCTAACGGGTTCCCATGCCGCGATCCCTCGGGCATGAATATCCTCGTATCATCTATGAGTGCATCACTTAAAGGAGGGATCTCCAGGGAGGTGTCTTCGAGGGATTCAACGAGCAAATTTCCAGCTCCACTGCTGTTACTTGCCACTAAAGCCCTCTTTCCCGTGATTTTCTTCCCTAAGAAAGCTACAGCTATATCGAAAGCAGCTATGAAGTCAGTTGTGATCGGGATCTCTTTCCTAAGTGGCTCAAGCTTCTTCCTAATTTCCGAGGACCCCGTGACTATGATTATGGGCTTCTTCCTGAGGGCATCCTTAATAGCTTCTATTAACTTCTTCTGATCTCCCAAAGTCTCCATATGGATCATTATAGACCTCGTGTCATCGTCCTCCGAGAGATAGTTGAGGAGATCTCGCTCCTCTACATCCGCTTTCCCCCCAGTCCCCACTACGGCGGAGAACTCAAGACCTTCAGAGATACCGAAATCTATCATGGACATCCCTAAAGTCTTCGATTCCGAGATGAGAGCTATGCCTCTCCCTTCCCCGCTCAAGGGTATTGGGGAGGCATTTATCTTGTGCTTTGGGTAGTAAACGCCGAGGGATGATGGGCCTAAGATCCTCATCCCATGCTTCCTCGATACCTCTGAAATCACCTCTTTTAGGGGACTCATCCTCCTCCCAGATAGTATTATAGCACTCCTCACGCCCTTCGCCCCTAATTCCTCCAAGATCTTTGGGACATAGCTCTCAGGAGCTGAGACTACAGCGAGATCTATCTCATCAGTTACATCTAACACGGACCTATAGCATCTTATATCCTGAACCTCGGAGTACCTATGGCTTATCGGATATATAGGCCCCCTGAAACCGCACTTCAAAAGGTTATTCATTACCTCATGGCCCAGTTTTCCAGGAGTCTTTGAAACTCCAACCATAGCTATAGATTTAGGGTTGAAGAGACTTTCCAGGTTCTCTTTAGCATTTTTCAAGAAGTTTCACCCCATCTCAGTTGCTACAGCTTTCCATATTATGTCTCCTGCATGGTGAATGTTTTTAATAGTTTTTCCCCTCTCCTTAGCCTCATCACTAGATCTCTGAGCTATTCCAAGGGCTATCACAGCCCTAATTTTCTCATCGACAACAGCGACGAGGTCACCGGGGTTGAAGCTTCCCTCAACCTCCTTGATTCCCGGACCCATTACATCAGCTCCACTCGCGATAGGCTTGACGGCACCTAGGTCCACAACGACTCTAGGTATAGGTAATCTCAGCCTCTCCACGGCAGTTAGGAAAGGTATGAGCCTGCCATCAGGGAATTCTATGAGGATCGGAGCATCCTGGAGGTAGTAGACTTTCGCGACATCATCCCTCAGGGGCACCTCCAATACTTGAAGGGAGATCTTCCTCCTCTGAAACGCCTCACTCATCCCAGGTATCTCAGAAATAGCCCTATCTATGAGCTGCCTACTCTCCTTAAGCGTTAAAAAGTATCTTCTGAACTTTATTCGGATCACCCCTCAAAATAATGGCGCCCGGGCCGGGATTTGAACCCGGGTCTGGGGCTCGACAGGCCCCTATGCTGGCCGGGCTACACCACCCGGGCACCTTGATGAGTTAGCTTACCTAATTATAAATCTTTCACCTCGCTGAGGGCGCTCATGTAGAGGGCCCTCATCTTAATTGAGTCCCTCTCGAGCACTGGCGACTCCGATATTATGATCCATCTCAAGCCATATTCCGCTATTATTTCAGCTAAAGGCTCGAATGGGGGTCCGTAGCCAGATCCTAGGTCGTGATGCATCCTCTCCCCCACTCCCGATTTAGAGAGCTCTACCTCAGTGAAGTGTATCACGAAGCCGTTCAGATCCCCTAGCCTCCTCTCAATGGTCCTCAAGATCCTCTCATAATCATCCCTACCCTTTATGCTTCCTCCCTCCCTCGCGTGGATGTGAGCGAAATCTATCGTGGGCCTCACTCCATCTACCTCCTCAGACATCCTCAGGACCTCATCCAAGGATCCCAATTGGGATGGCTTGCCCGTGGTCTCAGGTCCGAGCTCCAAATCTATTCCCAGAGATCTAAATTCCTCTCTAACTCTCCTTAATGATTCTATAGCTGCCTTAAGGGCATCCTCCTCACTCATCTTCCCATAATACCCTGGATGGAATGTGATATGACCAGCGCCCATTTTGCTCGCAGCTACTCCGGAATCTATTAACCTCTTGATGCTAGCCTCTCCCTTCTCCTTGGAGCAGAGGTTTATCGCATACGGGGCATGTAAGGAGAGCATTATATCGTTTTCAGAGGCTTCCCTCCTCACCCAAGAGAGTAGATCCTCATTTTTCGGTATAGCCCTCACAGCTTGATACTCCATGGCATCGAGACCTATCTCCCTCAGGTAAGAGAAGGCCCTCTCCTTGGAAGCATCGAGCGGATAGCCGGCGGGTCCGAACCTAACTCTATCGATTAGCACGAGCATTCCAGTGACGCTCAAAAGATAAAGGTTCCTGAAGTGAGAGGGTTCACTCCAGGAGAATATCGATAAAACTCGCTTTATTATTATGTTTCGGTCAATAATGAATATATTTTTTCATTTATATGAATTAAAAGTTGAAAATGTTAATAATATGATGGAGATGCTATTTTATGCGCAGCGAAAGGTATTTATCTCACATCATCCAGTAGATCATGGGTCACCCGGCTCGCTGCGGGCTTAGCCCCTTCGTGGGCTATCGTGACATAGTGCGGGGGAAGGGGCCCTACATTGGCCCCGATCATGGGCGTCCCAAAGGACGCCACCCCTCCGTACTTTGTGCCGGGTGACCCCACCTCCGCCTCCCTCGGTGGAGAGAATGTGGTTCCTGAGGCCGGATTGTATAACAGCATTTGAGGAAAGGGAGATAAGGGATTCCATACCTCGCTATATAGATGTAGTTGAGGGCAGGAAATCCCCTCTCTTCAAGCTCTCGAAGATAATCAGGCTTGAGCCCTCGGATGACCTTTGGAAAACCCATGAGGAAGGATTGAAGATCCTCAGGGAAATTTTAGAGGGAGATGAGAACCCTAGGAGGGGCGAAGATGGAATATCCCTCTTAGATGTTAAGGTATACTTATCCCTCGAGCTCGCAGGGAAATGCAGGTTCTGCGAGTGGAAATGCGGTGTCAACAGGATTGAGGGAGAATCTGGAGTGTGTAGAGTGAGGGAAACGAGAGTTTCGAGTGGCTTCATCCACATGGGGGAAGAACCTCCAGTGAGTCCATCGGGCACTATATTCTTCTCAGGCTGCAATTTCAAGTGTATATACTGTCAGAACTGGGACATATCTCAATTCCCCGAGTCGGGGAGGATAGTATCTCCTGAGAAACTAGCAGCTCTCATGGATGATCTCAGGAGGAGGGGCGCTAGGAACATAAACTTAGTCGGTGGGGAGCCGACTCCCAACATACATACGATATTGCTCTCCCTCAGATATGCTTCGGAGGACTTCCCCGTGATATGGAACTCCAATATGTACATGAGTGAGGAGGGCATGAAGCTCCTGCTCGGCATCGTAGATCTTTGGCTCCCTGATTTCAAGTATTGGAAGGATGAATGCGCCAGGACCTTGAGCGGAATCCCCAGGTATTCGGAAGTCGTTAGGAGGAACTTATCCATGGCTTATGAATTCCCGCCCGGGGAGATTATAGTGAGGCATCTAGTCTTACCTAATCATGTAGATTGTTGCACTAAGCCTATACTGAGCTGGATATCGAGGAACATACCGAGAGCCCTCGTGAACATAATGGACCAATATAGGCCGGAGTACAGAGCGCATCAGGTACCTGGGATGAATAGGAGGGTCAGCTCGGATGAGATTAGGGAAGCTTTCGAATTCGCGGATAGCCTTAAGCTTAGATGGAGGTCCGTCAGCCGGTGACTAGGGAAAGGAGCTTCCACTTGAGCTCCTCAAGGCATCCCTCATTTAGGAGGAAGTGATCCGCATAGGCAAGGGCATCTCCGAGGTGAAATGCCTCTATCTCCTCCCTATCCTCCCTCAAGAATTCCTCATGGCTCCTCTTATCGAAACCCTCCCTCCTCCTAAGGGACGTCCTGATGAACCTAATCCATCTAGAGGATAATATTGCTATGGTTATGACATCTTCCCCAAACTCTTTTTTGAATTCATCAATTTCTTCAATATTTCTTATACCATTTACCACATAACATCGGGGGGGAGGGGATCCCTTAATGACTTCTATAGCTAGCTTAGCGATAACGCTAGCCCCCTTCTCCCTCCTTAACTCAATGCCAACTGACCTTAAGCTCTCTCTGGTTTTACTTAGCCCCTTCCTCTCAACCTCCTCGATGAGCAAATCGCTCATCCTTATTACCCTATACCCTAGAGCTTCCTCAAGCGCTTTCGAAGCTTCATCCTTCCCGCTGCCGGGCAGTCCCACTATCAGTACGATCGGCTTACCCGGGCATCCTGAGCCCATAGACCCACCTTGAACCCAATAGCTGATTCCCTTTTAATATGGAACATAAGTCAAGTTAGGGGAATAAATATGATCTCGATAATAGAAGTTGAAGCGACTAGTCAGGGGGACGGAGTGATACCTTTCACTGGACCCTTCTTCAGGGCCGCTGTGCTGAGATCGATATCCTCTCAGGATCCTCTGCTCGCGAAAGCCCTGGAGCTATCCTCTAAAAAGATATTCGTTGAGGCACTCAGGAAGGAGAGGAAGCAGATGCCATGCGGTTCCTTGGAGGAGTCAGTTTACATTGGCTCGGAGTACAGAGGATCCATAATAATATTTAATGATAATGTGATAAGTGATGCGATAAAATCATGGATATTCAAGAAACCCACCATAACGATAAAGGATATTCCATTTAAAGTGACATCGTACATGCATCAAGAGATAAATATACTGGACTTCATACAAGAAAATCCATGCAGGAATTTCAGGCTCCGCTTCCTCACGCCCACGTGCTTCAAGAGGGCGACTTCTCAGTACTGCTACCTCTACCCAAATCCCAGGCTTATCGTCTCCTCTCTCGCTTCAGCTTGGAATGCTCTCTCACCTAAGAAAGGTCCGGAAACTAGATTAGCAGCTACTTGGGCCGATCTCAGCGTTGTAGAGACGGGATACGAATTATGCACGACTAAACCTGTGGAGATGAGCGGGGAGAAGACATTCGTCGGTTTCATGGGCTGGGTGAACTATAAGGTGATAGATCACCCCGAATGGCATAGATCGTCGCACGAGGAGATGGCTAAATGGCTAGCGACTTATCTGATGTTCGGGGAACTGATAGGAGTAGGATATATGAGGAACATGGGGTTCGGAAGGATAAAGTTTGAGGTTAAGAGGAAGTAACAGTTAAACAATAGCCTCTAACAAACCCCTCTTTGCTCTCTCCATTAGCAGGATCCCGCTCCTTAACTCAATTGCCTTGTGGTCGCTAGCTCCGAATATCCTCTTGAGCTCCCAGAAGACCCTCCAAGTGCTAGTAGCGTCCTTGCATGAGGAGATTGATACGGTTAAGCTTCCAGATTCCGGCCATGTGTGAACGGCGGCATGAGATTCCCCTATTATCGCGATGCTCAGGACCCCTCCATTGGGTTTCCGCATCGTTATTATATCGAATAGCGTAAGCCCGGAATTAATGACGGATTCTATCAATGCACTCTCCACGAAAGCGATATCCTCGAGTAGATTTCTGCTGACGCCGAAAAGCTCACCAATCACATGGTACTCGAAGGCCCTCTCCATTTTTTACCTCACCTCCGCCTCCCTATACATAAAACGACTCATAATTTATTTAAAAAGATTACGAAGAGCTGCCTAATTGCCCTAAGTTTGAGGATAAGCTCTCAGAGATCCTAATTTTGCTGTCAGATCGGAAGTCAACCCGACTTTTTCCAGCTCTAAACTAATAAAAATCGCGAATTCAATATGATGGGATTTTCTGAGATTTATGTGGATCAAATAAGATAAAATAAATAGAATCCCCCAGGAAGAATCTTCATTGAGCTCAGTTAACTGAGAAGGGTCCGGAGATCAACTCCTGATGACCAGTTGAATAGATCCCCCCCTTGTGGGGGGAGGGGGATTATATTAAGCTCCATCTCGAGTAGCTCGTAAGCTCTCCACTAAATGCATTATCCTCAGGGTCTGTCAGAAGAAGCCCTCTAGACTCCCACTAAGGCTATACTCCTCACCCAATATTGTTCTAAGCATCCTCTTCAGGGTCTCACTCTTAACATCGATTTCGGGCTCCTCAGATATGCTCTTCCTCTTAGAGAGCCAATCATTTAATATCCTCTTCGAGTATTCCACCATCACATCCCTCCACCCAGCAGCATCCTCCAAATCCAATTCACGCTCTAAGGGAGCCCTTCCGAGCTCATTGTAGTACTCCTTACTTATGCCCTCCCCAGAGGAGCTCCTCTCGAAGGAGTAAAAGATCCAACCTAGGGAGATAAATTGTGAGATCTCGGCATCCTCCCCCGAGAGGGAGAATTCATCCTGCCTGAAGCACACGAACTCATCTGCCCTGACGAGCTGATATATCTCATCGTAGAGAGGTTGAGCTTCCTCTTCCATCATTCTCACTGCTTCTAAGCTGAGGGAAAATCTCTTTCTGAATTCCTCGACAGACCAGCTTCCCAGGAGGATGCTTATCCTTCCGAATGCGTTGACGTTTCTATCCTTCAGGTATTCTGAAATTGATTCGAGAGCTAGCTTGATCTCCTCCTCCGATTTCTCACCTATAACTGAGGATCCTGGAAGATAATTCAAGATTTCAGTCAGATCTTTGAAATTAGATACTTCAATATCCCTAATCCTAGCTAAAACTCTCTTGATTATCGCGGTAGATGAGAGGGGGTCCAGTAAGAGGGAGGGGTTTTGAGAGAAAGCTGAAGCGGCTGTTCCCCCAGCTATCCTCCCAAGCGTCCATAAGGAGTCTAAGACCCTCCATTCTCCCCCATCCTCTATCAAAATCATTGGGTTCAATCTACCGGATCTATTACTGCTCGGAGACGCCCTGTACTCCATCGAGAACCCGCATTTCACCTTCTTATTATCCACATTTAGATCCCTCAATAGTAAGAGCGAGAACCCCCCTCTGAGATCCAGCATCCATGGGGAATCCTCCCTTACGGCCTTTATGAGGTAATCAGCATAATGGTCCCTCTCAGATTTATATGTCATTTAACTCGAGGCACCTCCCCCCTGATATTGCAGTCAGAAGTATATAATCTCACCCGTTCATCCCCACCTCCAGTCATCACGAGGCCCCTGTTCATCCTCAACATCTCCTTGAATATAGGCTCTAATGATGATATTGCCTCACTCCGATCATTTAAGTACGCGAACTCACCAGTAATAAATCTAGTACTAGCAGTCCAGAGGAGCCTCAGAATATCTAATTGATGGAATCATTCATGACTGAAAGGCAAGCTATATGAGGATGGGAACATACCTCAGTGTAAATTCTAATAGTCGCGTAGATCCCTTAGATCGGCCCTTTATTAATTTCGCTTTGAACTTAATTTAGCTGACTGTCAGGTAGAATCAGTGCACATAATTTTGGAGCTTTCTTAAGCGAGTCAGGTATCATGAGTGAGTCAGCTGGAGAGCCTCGATGAGGAAAAGATTAATTAGGCTTCAACCTCCATCTCAAGGGGGATGAGATAGCCATCCCAGACTGATGGGGACGTATGATTCACCCAGGGGTAATCGACCCCCAATCTGATTAAAGCCCCTTTATAACATCTATCAAGTCGTCAGTCATCTTATCCGCTTGCTCCATCGTCACGATGAGGGGAGGCTCTATCCTCACTACGTTCCCGAAGATCCCTCCAGTCCCCATTATGTACCCTCTCTTGAACATCTCATTTCCTATCCTCTTAGTCGCCTCTGGATCTGGCTTCTTCCCTTCCTTCACGATCTCAACGCCTATGAAGAGACCCCTCCCCCTAACCTCACCTACAGGCTTAAGGGCTGCATCCCTGAGCTTACCCATTATGAAGTTACCGACCTTAAGGGCGTTCTCATGCAATCTCTCCTCTAATAATACCTCTATGCCAGCTAGAGCAGCTGCGCAAGCGACAGGATTGCCGGAGAATGTCACGTTGTGGTCTTCGGGCTCCCAAGCTTTATCAATTTCTTCAGTCGTCATTATACCGGCTAGAGGAAGACCCGCGCCTAAAGCCTTAGCCATAGTCATTATATCAGCTCTCACATCCTCCCATTCATGACCAAATATCTTGCCCGTCCTTCCGAATCCGCTCTGAACTTCATCGACGATGAGCAATACATCATTTTCCCTGCATATCCTCTCTAGCTCCTTCAACCAACCGTCTGGAGGAACTATTATGCCTCCCTCCCCTATCACTGGCTCTATTATGACGGCCGCTGTGTTCTCAGGCCCCAAGCGGTACTTTATGTACTCATCAACTTTCTCGAGTGTATACTGCTTACAAGTCTCAACGTCCCCTGGGAACCTGTAGCAATAAGGAGTGGGAAGGTGGACTATTCCAGGGTAGCTGGCGAAGTGGCCCATCAACTTCTTATACTTATGTGACGCGGTGAGCGTGAGCGTGAGACCTCCTCTCCCATGAAATGCGCAATCGAATGCTACTACATAAGAGCCAGTGCCCCCCTTGACCTTCACGGAGTATTTCTTCGCTAGCTTAATCGCGCTCTCTACAGCCTCAGTCCCACTATTAGCGTAGTATGTTTTTCTCAAATCTCCCGGCGCGATTTCAGCTAATTTCTTAGCTAGTAAGATAGCTGGAACATTATAGTAGAGCATTGAAACATGAGAGAGCTTCTCTATCTGCTCCTGAACAGCCTTAACTATCTTTGGATGAGAATGACCATAATTAATCACTCCTATACCTGCAAGGAAGTCTAGATATTTCCTTCTCTCGACATCCCAAATTTCAATGCCTTTAGCTCTTTCAAAAATCACAGGATATGTTATTGGATAGGCGGATTGGATGAAACGCCTGGCTTCGTCTATTCACACTACCACCTTCTGCTCAAGGGGGATATTAAAATAAAAAGGATGATGTTCAAATAAACGCAGGGATTCATCTCAATATTCCCAGATAAAGCCTTGAAAATTGGGGATGACTCAACAGCCCCTTGGCATCGCCCTCATACCTCCCCGCTCACGAGGAGGTGACCCTTATCCCCTAACTCTAGGGCCTTCTTCGCGTTCTGCTCTACGAGCACTATAGTTTGCGAATGAATCCCTCAATTCGCCAGCTTGCTAGTACCTGATTAACCACTAAAGGCGCTGAATCCGTAGTTATCTCATCTAGTAATAGGACCTTGGGTTTCCTCAT
>JAVCBY010000050.1:0-18116 GCA_037917625.1 Thermoproteota archaeon
CCTTAAGGTGATTATCTGATTATCAGGATTCTGAAAGACTAACCCCACTTTCCTAGCTAATTGAGCTACGCTAACTTCCCTAGTATCCATACCATCCACTAATACTCTACCTACCATCTCCCCCCCTGTAGAAGTGAGGTATCAAGCCGTTCATCATCCTTAGTAGCGTAGACTTCCCGGATCCACTCATCCCAGCTATTAGGAGAAAATCACCTCTTCTTATCTCTAAATTCACGTCTCTGATAGCGTAGGAATCGCTTCCCTCGTACTTGAATGAAGCTCCCTCGAATTTTATCAATGCACTCACACCCCATTAACTGTCAAAAAAGATTATAATAACAACCCATCACCCGATGGTGGGGATCGGAATGTCGAGTAGGAAGGCGCGTGGGAAAGTCAAAACTAAGACTTGGTACAACACATATGCTTTCGATGTATTTCCAGGTCAGTGGATAGGAGAGACACCAGCTAGCGATCCAGAGAGCTTGATCGGGAGGAACGTCGAGGTGGTAGTCAGGGATATAACTGGTGATTTCATGCATGAGAAGTACAAGCTCTGGTTCAAGATATTCAAGGTGGAGGGTAACAAAGCTTACGCTAAGTTCGTGAAGGAGATGCTGAACAAAGATTACATGAGATCCATCATCCAGAGGAGGAGCTCGAGAGTGGACATTCAATCGGAAGGGGTAACTAAGGACGGAAATTACGTCAGGATATTCACTCTGGTGGTCACATTGACTAGGATAAGGAGCAGCCAGAAGCACGCGATAAGGGAGAAGGTTGATGAGTACATCAGGAGCATAATTCCGAACTATACAGTGGAGGAGATCGTCAGATCCTTCATATTCGGTAGCCCTCTCCCAGTCACCTCCGAGATACAGAGGATATCCTCGAAGATAGCTCCCATAAAATACGTGGAGCTTAGGAAGATGGCGATCCTGAAACCATCGGAAAGAGAGGTTGAGGAGAGGGTTGAAAGTAGCGCTACTAGCGGCGGGTAAGGGGAACAGGTTAAGGCCAGCTACTGACTCCATACCTAAACCCTTATTACCGATAGCTTGCTCAAACCTCTTAGATCATAATTTAGCTCTACTCAACTCACCAGAAGTTTACGTTGTCACGTGTTATATGAAGGAATTGTTCCTCGAATATAGATCCAAGTATGGGGTCAATCTAGTGGATCAAGGCGAGCCCCTAGGGACGGGTCACGCAGTCCTAAAGCTGGAGGATCTAGTTAAGGAGGAGCTCCTCCTCCTATACTCAGATATTTATATTCCACCGGGATTTCTCGAAACTTTCTTATCTGAGAGGGATAAGTACGATCACTTAGTCGCAGTGGCCCCTGTTGAGAGGCCTTGGGAGTTCGGGGTCATCGAGGCTGAGGGGAAACTCCTCAAGAGGATAGTTGAGAAACCTAAGAGGGGAGAGGAACCATCAAATTTAGTGGTCGCCGGAGTATTCTTCTTATCACAATCGATATTCGATATACTGAGGAGCCTGGGTCCCTCCCCTAGGGGGGAGATAGAGCTTACATCAGCGATAACTGAAGCTGTTGAGAGAGGGGAGAGAGTGGGTATAGTCAGGATAAGCCCTTGGGTGGATGCTGGGAGGAGAGAAGATTTCCTCCTCGCTCAGGAGCTTCTCCTGAATGACATGATATCAGGATTGAGGAGGGTACCTGAGGGGTTCAAGGTGGAGGGATCATCGATAATCGGGAGGAACGCTGAGATAGATGGATCTTACTTTGATGGGCCCTGCTGTCTAGATGGCAAGTTGGTAGATTCGAAAGTAGCTAAAGCTTACTTACAGCAGTCTGAGGTGATAGGATCCACTGTAAGGAATTCGGTAGTGATGAGCGGTTCCTCAATAAGGAGATCCATCATAGAATCCTCAATAATCTCAAAGGGCTCCTCAATAATCAGCTCGAAATTGCTCAACTCTATAAATGCATCAGGGACATACATAAAGGGATGTGAGATCTATGACGGTCTCATTTGGGAGAGCAGATCCTGCTCTACCTAGCTGTTACTATCTTAATGACATCCCTATGCTTCAATTCATGATTTAAGGATATTCTCATCTTATTCCTGACATCTATCCCATGCAGAGCCTTATTCGCGATCTCACTGTGGATCTTCTCAGCTAGATCTAATACTGTACCATTCTTAGGCAGTATTATAGCATCTGGGAGTATATTACCATCCTTATCGGAGAGCTTAGTCTCATTCTCAACGGGGAAGACTACTTTCATCCCCAATACATTGAAGACGGAGATTTCCAAGGTATCCTGGACTCCAGTGCTCCCGAATTCATTGAGCACCCTCTCCCTTATCATATTCAGGGCTTTCAATTGAGGTCCTGATAGCTTAGCTTCATCTACTATCTCGAAATCCTTATCCCCTGGCTCATACCTTATTAAGCCGGCTTTCGAGGCCTTCCTCAATATGAGCTCGGCTTCAGCAGAAACAGGTATCACTGGTTCTTCGAAAGCACTTCTCAACCTCTCTAAATTCTTATGAGCTCCTGGAATATCTATCTTATTTGCAGCTATAACGAAGGGCTTCCCCCTCTTAAGTATCTCATTCGATAGTTCCTGTAGCTCATCTATAGTGAGATCTAGAGGTGACTTCTTGATATGGACGGATTCAAGGGCTTCCTTAACTACATCCCTACTTATCTCCAATCCCGTTAAGACTTCATAAATAGCTTCATCGTGGGAAGCGCCGCTCAATAACTTCCCCCTGATCTTCCCCTTAGCTCTATCTATTATCGATGCCATCCATCTCGAGAACTCCTCCTTGACGATCTTCACGTCCTCAACTGGGTCATGAGTGAGAGGGGGGACGGGGTTCCCCTCATCATCAGTGGAACCGGAGGCATCCACCACTATTATGTTGACGCTAGCCCTCCTCAAATCATCCAAGAACTTATTCCCCAGACCTCTCCCTCTATGAGCTCCCCTGACTAGACCGGCTACATCCAAGAGCTTGACTGGGACGTACCTATGAGTGCCGTTGCACCACCCATATTTAGGCTGGCATCTAACCCCGAACTCAGTGCAGACAGATTTCACTCTGACGTAACCGATCCCCTCATTGGGCTCTATCGTGACGAAAGGTCTGTTCTCCCTAGCTGCATCTACTAGAGTTGCTGCTGAGAAGAAAGTCGTTTTACCGACGTTAGTCTTGCCGACCACCCCTATGAGCATCTCCTTATTGTGTATGTCAAGCTTTAAAATGAGATAAGCATTGCCTCCCGGGGTGCCAAACTTGGTCATCGCTGGTAGGTACATGGAGAAGCTAGTGTGGAGGAAGAGGAAGGAGGATCCTGAATTAATTAAGCTCTGGAGGGAGAGGTTAATAAGCTGGAGGAGGGAGCCAGCTGTAGTTAGAGTGGAGAGGCCGACTAGACCTGATAGAGCTAGATCCCTAGGTTACAGGGCTAAGCAAGGGTTCATAGTAGTAAGAGTGAGAGTGAGGAAGGGTGGGAGGAGGAAGCCCAGGCCCAGGAGCGGGAGGAAGCCCGCTGGCCTAGGCGTACTGAAATTGACCCCGAAGAAGAGCATAAGGTGGATAGCTGAGGAGAGAGCTGCGAGAAAATTCCCCAACTTAGAGGTGCTTAACTCATATTACGTAGCTGAGGACGGGAAGTATTACTGGTACGAGGTGATAATGGTGGATCCCCATCATCCGGTCATCTCCTCCGATCCCAGGATAAATTGGATCCTGAACCCAGCGAACAAGAGGAGGGTATTCAGAGGGCTAACTAGCGCTGGGAAGAAGGCAAGAGGACTGAGATCATCTAGGGGAATACCTGATGTCGTTAAGAGGTTCAAGAGGAAGAGGAAATCGAGTTGAAGTTGCTCTCAGCTGAGATATCGACTATGCTATATCCATCAGAGGTGGAGGAGAGGGTTAGGTCCCTACTGCTATCTTTATGCGATTGCGAGATAAAGGAGGAGAGAGTATCGAGTCATTACGGTTACTCATTCAAGGTCCTCACATGTAACTTGAGTGGGGAGAGGGCTGAGGAATTATTTAGGAAGGTAATATGTTCTTTGAGCGAGCCGGAGCTCTTCTCACTTCTAGATAATATAGATAAATATGTTGAGGGGAGAAACCTTTACATAAGGCTCTCTAAACAAGATCTAGCTCTCGGGAAGTTCAAGATTTATGGAGGGGATCCGGGAGGATATATAAGGATAAAATTCTCTTTTAAGAGCTCTTTAGAGGTTGAGGAAATGAGGAAGGTCGGGGAGTCTTGTACGCAGACTTAATAGCTCCGAGGAGCGTTAATGATTGCATCAAGATGATGGAGAGAGCTAAGTCCCTTGGGTATGGGATTTTAGGGATTCTCGGGGACTTCAAGGTAGAATCTGACCTAATTAAGACATTTAAAGTAGCCTTAATTGATGGGGATCCTAGATTGAGGCAGAAGCTCAGGATGGGAGCGGAACTGATCTTAGCGAAGCCCTCCTCTCTCGAGGATGCGAGGAAGATTTCCCCCTCAGTCGATGGGATCATAGCGACTTATGATTCGGAGAGGCCCAGGATAGATTACGTCAGTTTAAAGCAATTGAAGAGGAATGAAGGAGCTCTAGTGATTCCCATAAGCTACTTAATAAGGAGGATGGTTGAGAGTGCCCAAGTGATGAGATCCGTTTACTTGGAACTTAAGATGGCGATGAGAATAGGGGTCTACCCAATATTATGCAGTTTAGCATCGGAGGAGAGGGAGCTAGTACCACCTAGGCTCATGATATCATTCTCGGAGTTCTTCTTCGATCTCAAGAGAGAGGAATCCAAGAGGTTCATCAAGGATTTCCCGATATACATGATCAGTAAGGAGAGGAAGCTAAAGCTGAAGGGAAGGAGCTAGGTTGAAATTCAAGGTACCGATTGACCTTAAGGAGAGGAGAAGGTATATATGCGTCAAGCACCCGGAAGGGTATCCTCTCTTAGATAAGACTAGGAGGACGCTCATGATGATAGGTGGGCTTAAATGCTTATCTTACAGCAAGATATCAATTATGAACATAAATAAAGCGATCTCCGTGATAAGGACGAGTGAGAGTTCAATTGGAGCTGTGCTAACAGCACTATTGATCCTCAAATATACTGAATGTAGTGAGATAGATGTGATGGGTCTCTCGGGGAACTTGAGGAAAATGAGGGAGATTTGCTCGGGGATTAAGGATAATATGCAGATATAAAAGCCATTATTGTGCTTTAAATTTACATATGGACTGGACATATTGATCTCCTTTGGGGAAATGGGCCTCATGGCATAGTAGCATTGAACAGAAAACTCTATAATCTCATAATCCTACTGAGCGAGGAGTGAGGTGTGAATATGTTTCCTCAGGTCACGGGATATGATAGAGCTATAACAGTCTTCAGTCCTGATGGGAGACTTCTCCAAGTGGAGTACGCGCTCTCAGCTACTAGGAGGACACCTCTAGCTATAGGGATGAAGTGTAAAGATGGCGTCGTCCTGCTAGCCGTTAGGAAGTACCTATCCCCCCTAGCCACTCCACCCGAGAAGATATACAGGATAGATGAGCACATAGGAGCCATAGCTGCGGGTTTGGTCGGCGATGGCTTAGTTCTTATAGAGAGGGGGAGGATGGAGGCCCAATACAATAGGCTGATATATGGAGAGCCGATAACAGTTAAGAATCTAGCTAAGAGATTGGCTCTTTACAAACAACAATTCACACAGTACGCTGGCTTGAGGCCATTCGGCGTCATGATGATAATAGGAGGGATAGATGAGGGACCAGAGCTTTACGTAACGCATCCTGGAGGAGCTTATTATGATTACGCAGCTTTCGCAGTTGGAAAGAACTCGGATAAGGTTAATGAAACGTTCAGACAGAGCTTCAAGCAAGAGTTCTCCTTAGATGAGTGCATAAAGTATGCGATAAGAGTAGCGATGGAATCGGAAGAGGAAGAAGTAAATGAGAACTACTTGGAGATAGCTGTTATAGATGTGAGCACGAGGAAATTCAGAGAACTCAAGAAGGATGAGATAGCCAAATACGTCAACTTAGTGAGGGGAAGAGAAGGGTGATTCTTTTGCCTGAGCCCGTGATAGCTAGGATAACGCGGGCCGGGAAGAAGTTTGAGATATTCGTCTACCCGGATAAGGCGTATCAATTCAAGGAGGGGAAGCGAGTAGATGTTAGGAGCATACTAGCTGTCGAGGGCATATTCACGGATGCTAGGAAATCTGAAGTAGCTCCATCTTCGGAGTTGAAGAGAGCTTTCGGGACGACAGATATCTACAGTATAGCTGAGACCATCCTGAGGGAGGGGGAAGTCCAGCTGACAGCGGAATACAGGAAGAAACTGCAGGAGGAGAAGATCAGGTGGATAATAAATTACATTCACAAGAACTTCGTCGACCCCCAGACGGATCTTCCTCATCCAATATCCAGGATAGAGAAAGCGATGAAAGAAGCTAAAGTAAGGATAGATCCCATGAAGGACCCGGAGCAACAAGTTAAGGAAGTCTTAGATCAGCTGAGGAAGATACTCCCTCTCAAAACGGGCTTAGTAAAGATGGTAGTCACAGTACCCTCGTCAGCTTGGGCTAAGGCTAGGTCTTTATTGCTCGGGCAGGGCAACATAATATCTGAGAAGTGGTCCGATGATGGGGAAAAAGTTACTTTAGTGGCTGAGGTACCCGTGGGCTCCCAAATGTTGCTCTTCGAGAGGATAGGTGAGATGGGGGGTCAGGCTAAAGTTGAGTGATTTAGTTTTCGTCAGGGATAAGGAGGTAGTGATACCCGGTCAACCCCTAGCTAGGGGTAAGATGAGACCGGGGAAGGACGTTTATGTAGATGAGAGCGGTACTATAAGGTCGAAGAAACTAGGTTTAGTTAGCTTGAAGGATGATGAGGTATCGGTAGTCCCATTAGTCGGGGCTTATATACCGAAGGAAGATGATTTAGTGATAGGTATAGTCTCGAAGATAAGCGGGAACACCATCTTAGTCGATATAAGGAGCCCTTATCAGGGAGCTTTGCCTATCCAGAGGAGAGCTGAGAGGGTCGATATGAGGAAATACGATCTGAGGATAGGGGATGTGATCCTCGCTAAAGTTAGGTCATTCGATGGGGCTTCCTCACTCATACTCACGATAGATGCTGAGGGATTGGGGAAGCTGGAGGGTGGTTACTTGCTTGAAGTGGATCCTGCTAAAGTCCCCAGGGTCATAGGGAAGAGGCAATCAATGCTATCCATGCTGAGGGAGACTACTAAGAGCGAGATAATAGTTGCGAATAACGGTAGAATCTGGGTGAAGCCTCCCTCAGTTAAGGAGTTAATGGCACTCGAGAAAGCTCTCAAGAAGATAGAGGAGGAGTCTCACGTCTCAGGGCTTAGCGATAGGATATCTTCGCTCCTCTCCCGAGAGTTGAGGTGATATCATGCCTCTATACGTAGAGAGGAAACCCGAGAGTTTGATAACTGAGGAAGGTATAAGGACGGATGGAAGGCTCCCTCACGAGATGAGGCCCATTAAAATGATGGTGGGGGTCTTGGAGAAAGCTGATGGTTCAGCTTTCGTTGAATGGGGAGGAAATAGGATTTTAGCTGCTGTCTTCGGTCCGAGGGAGGTCCATCCTAAGCACATGGTCCTCCCGGATAGAGCTCTAGTGAGGGCTAGGTATAACATGGCCCCCTTCTCCACTCCGGAGAGGAGGAGGCCTGGACCGGATAGGAGGAGCATAGAACTATCTAAAGTGATAAGAGAAGCTTTAAAGCCAGCTATATTCACTGAAAATTACCCAGGATCTGTCATAGATATATTCGTAGAGGTCCTGAGGTCTGATGCTGGGACTAGAGTAGCTGGGATAAACGCAGCTTCACTAGCTCTCGCTAGCGCAGGGGTAGCGATGAGGGGTCTCGTATCAGCTTGCTCTGTAGGTAGAGTTGGGAATTTCATCGTGGTGGATCCGAATCACGATGAGGACATGTGGGGGGATTCGGATATGCCTCTAGCCATGATGATGGAATCTGAGGAGATAACCCTATTGCAAGCTGACGGTACTCTGAGCGAGGAGGAGTTCAAGGAAGCGTTAAATCTCGGGAGAAAGGCGATAAGGTTCGTCTATGAGGTTCAGAAGGAGGCCCTGAAGAGGCCCTATTATCTAGTGGAGAGGAGGGTGGTATGATGTTCGATCAGGAGATCCTCACGCATAATTTAATGAAGGATTACATAAGGGATCTCGCTGAGAATGGGCAGAGAGTGGATGGAAGGGGCTTCCATGAGTATAGGCCCATAGAGGTCCTCAACGGTACTTTCACTAAAGCTGAAGGGGAGGCTTGGCTTAAGTTAGGGGAAACTCAAGTTTTGGTAGGAGTTAAAGCTGATCTAGGGGAACCCTTTCCAGATACTCCGGATAAGGGGGTCTTCGTATCCAATGCTGAGCTCCTCCCAGTCGCTTCTCCTACCTTCGAGCCGGGTCCACCTGATGAAGGAGCGATAGAACTCGCTAGGGTAGTAGATAGGGCAATAAGGAGCGTTGATGCTATAGATCTAGGGTCTTTAGTGATACTGCCCGGGAAATTAGTGTATATGATATTCTTGGATATGTACGTGCTAGATTACGATGGGAACTTAGAGGATTCCCTCACGCTCGCTAGCTTGATAGCCCTAGGGAGATCTGAGATACCTGAAGTAGAGCTCAAGAACGGTGAGATCGAGGTTAAGGAGAGTAAGAGGAAGTTGGAGCTCAAGGATATACCGATAAACTTCAGCTTCGTCAAGATAGGGAGCAAGATATTACTTGATCCGACAATAGAGGAGGAGAGCGTTTCAGATGCATCGATTACAGTAGCGATAAATAAAGATGGGAAGGTCTGTTCGGTGCAGAAGAGGCACGGTACCTTCAGCGTGGATGAGATTTTAAATATAGTTAGCGTAGCTAAGAGCAAGTGGCCCGAACTAGCGAGTATAGTGAGAGAGGCGATATAATATGACAAGGCCCCCGAGGAGTAAGCTCAGGACCACGAGATACGGTTCTAAGATAAGGAAGAGGGTTGAGTTCACACTCCAGAAGAGCAAGAGGACTTACAAATGTCCGTATTGCGGAGCTCAAGCTGTGAGGAGATTGAGGCTAGGAGTTTGGAGTTGCAAGAAGTGCGGGAAGGTATTCACAGGGGGTGCATGGGAGCCTTTCACCGCTGTAGCTAGAGGTGCGGAGCTTGCAAGGGAGAAATCTTGATCTTAATAACTACTACTAGGAGACCATCTAGGAGGACTAGATCCTTCGTGAGAGATCTCTACCACGTGCTGCCGAGCTCGATTAGGAGGAATAGGGGGAAGATGTCCCTCGAGGACCTCAATGAGTTAGCCATTAGGACTGGAGTCGATAGGGTCATCGTAGTTGGGACTCAGAGGGGGAATCCCTCCTCCTTAACATTTTATGAGCCAATACCATCCCGTCTGAAGCTCATATCTACGGTTAACTTGAGCGGGGTTTCCCTAAGGAGGGAGATAACGAAAAAGAGAGCTCCCCATTCCAAGAGGATGTGCGTAGCATCTTCGGATGAGCTCGAGAATGAGGCTGAATTACTGGCTAGATCGTTCAATGTCAGATATGTTAGATTGGGTGAGCTCAAGGATTTTGATATCTCCCTAATCCTCACCTCTGAAGGAGGCCTCAAGGCCAGCTTCTACAGGACCTCCCCCATGGAGGAACTGGGACCTAGGATGAGGATAGCTGGGATCAGGGAGTATGGCGAGGGTCTCGACTAGCATCGAGATAGAGTTCGGGAGCGATGAGGAAGCCTCTGATTTCTTCAAAGCTTTCTACCCGGACTTCATAGATCTGAAACCCGAGATAATCGGGAATAAGATCTCGATAATTGTTGAGGGTAGGCCAGCTAGGGTTAGGGCTATTATGAATAGTATACTTAGGCTCGTTCATCTTTACGATTCTCTCTCTGACTTCCTGAAGATCTAGGGTAGTAGTTGAATGGTTTATTCAGGAATACGACGGAGGGCCCATTATAGAATAAGTAGAAGAGGCTCTCAGCGATCCCCCTAGTCTTGAGCCTCCTAGCTGATGTGTAAACGGACATTTCCTTCAAAAACTTCAGCTTTCCATATTTAATCGCTTCCATTGAGAGGAGAGCATCTTCAGATACTCTAACTCTCTCATCGAACCCGGAGACTGCCTCTAGGAAATCCCTCCTGTAGGCGCAGTTGAAACCGAGGAAGTGGGGTCTCCCCACGAGTAGGGTCAATCTAACTAATATGTCGTAAACGAAGATGTAAGGTGCGATGAGGAAACTACTGCTCTCAAGTGGGTAGGCGGGACCTGACGCTCCGACTACATTCTCGTCCTCGAAGCACTTCATCACGGCATTAAGCCAGCTCTTGGATACGACAGTATCAGCATCTATGAACGCCACTACATCGCCAGTGGACAGCTTTATTCCAGCGTTCCTAGCTTTAGCTGGGGAGTCTAAGGAGCTAGAGCTCTCCAGGATATCAGCGTACTTCTCAGCTATCTCCAAAGTCCTATCTTGGCTTCCACCATCCACAACTACTATCTCATGGACCCCAACGTTCCTCAGAGCTCTCAAGGACCTCTCGATATAATCCTCCTCATTGTAAGTCGGTACAACTACTGAGACCCTCATATTATCCCCTCTATCAGTGAGAGGAGGAAAGCGAAGCCTGTGGAAATTAAGTTGACAGCATGATTATTTATGAAGCGGGATCCACTCAGGAGCTCAGCTTCACTGCAGTTAGAGGGGTCCTCGACTACTCTACCATCGCATAAGTACTTCGCTTGTATCGTAGCTCCGAGTAAGGAATCGAGCAGAGAGGAGGAGAAGGCTATCATGGAGGATATTAAGAGTTCATTGAAGCTCAAGATCCCAAATTGAAAGGCCTCAATAGGTATTATAAAGGATCCGAGGATACTGGAGGCAGTGCCTAGGATAGAGATAGCGCCTGAAGTACCTGGTTGCGCTCTCCTCATGTTAGTTATGATCCAGGGCCCCCTCTTATCGAGGAGCCCTATCTCACTCCCCAGAGTATCCGCTAAGGAACAGGAAATAGAGGATATGAAAGCGAGAGCGTAAGTTCTATTGGAACTCAAGTGGTATAGTATTATAGCTACTGAAGGGAAGAATAAATTTGAGAGTACGCTCTTCCACCCCCTGGCTCCTCCCTTTGGCTCAGCAGCTCCTAAGCTCTCCTTCCTCGAGTACCTATATTTAGTGAAGAAGCTACCTATGAGGAAGAAAGTTATGAGTGTGATGACAGCTATAAGGCCTCCAGATAGAGCGAAGATTGAGCCAACTAATATACCAGCGACTAGACCGCTCTTATCGACAGCTCCCTTAATATAGCCCAGCGATCCGACGACAAAGATCGATAGGAGGCTAGCGAGCACCGTAGCGTCCTCATACAACATTTATAATCTAGTCACTCTGGAATAATTGTTTTTAAAATTGAGGCCTATGTTAGAGGGGCCGTGGTCTAGCTAGGTAGGATGCCAGCCTGGGGCGCTGGTGGTCCCGGGTTCAAATCCCGGCGGCCCCATCCCTCAATATATCTGCCTCTGGGAACCTACTTTCTTTAAAAATGCTTTAACAAATTATGGTTTCAAAGTCTTAGAGAATTCTTGAAGTTTTAGTCGAATTCTTTATTAAGGGAGGATGATGGACTTAGTAAATTTATGATTGTAACTCTCTAGAGAGTTTCTCCAAATCCCAATAATGAAATAAAAAAGAGTTTTTTAGAAGTCCACCACGGACTTCTGACCTGAGATCACGTTGACAGTCTTCACGACACCATTGCAACTCAGAGTATATGGAGCTGGCCCCTCGCTGTGCTTGTAGGAGAAGCCGTACCATTCATCTAATTCGTGGCCCGACTTCAGGTACGGTGTGCAGACTAACTTACTCCCTGCCTTAGCCCAGAAGGTCTCTGTATCATCTTGACCTATCCAACAGACGTCATAATTCCATCCCTTCGTGACCTCGCATCTCACAGTCCCCCGACGATACTCGTGACTTTAACCATCTTCCAATCGGAGGAGGCTAGCAACGGAGATACCACTAAGAGTGAGAGATTCATCATCAACATATGAATGCAAATTCTCTACTCATCTTTCTCATCTTCCTGTTTTCGGCACATGGACTATCGCACAACACAAAAATGCATGTGATAGTAAATGCGCTAAGTTAATAGTCGGATACTACTTTATAAACTTTTCCATCATTTGCCTTATGTAAAATTAATTTTACATTATCCATGGTTGCTCATAATTTAATCTGATGGAGCTCAATTTATGATGAGAAATTCGGATTTATCGCTATAATCATATACTTTTTACAATCTATGATGAAAATTTCAATCCTCAAACGGGATCCCTTCAACCATCCTATCCGATATCACGCTCTCGATCATCACCTTGACGATCCTCCCAGTCCTCAAGCCCTTGCTGTACTTCAACCTCACCACCGGGCCGCCATTTATCGGATACGCGTAAAAGTGCCTTCCAGCCTTAGGCGCTACTATAACCTCTATTATCTTCCCCAGAAGCTCCTCCTTCCTCTTCCTATTGAGATAGATTGCAAATTCGCTTATCATCCTTGAGTTACGATCTACCTTGACCTCAAAGTCCTGGAAAGCTGTCCCTGGAAGTGGCTTAAACCTATAAATTGTTATCTTCTCAGCCCCGGCATCATATACAGCTCTCATCATCTCGAGCGTCTTCTTAGCTACGTGTTCACTCTGTCCGGGGAGGCCATGTATGAAGTAAGCGTAAGGCCTCAAACCATATCTCCTGAGGATTTTAATAGCTCTCAATGAATCCTCCGGGCTACATGGTCTCCCTATCAATCTAGCGTGCTCGGGATCTCCTGTCTCCACTCCTATATGGATGGGAGTACCCTTAAGATATTTGCTCAATGTGAAGGCGACTTCCTCGTTCACTAAGCAGGGCTTAACGTTCTCTATCTCGAAGAAGAAACCGTACTTCTCTGATAGACCCTTAACTTTAGATAGTAGCAAATCTATGGCATCTAAATTGGGCCCCGGATCTCTGGGGTTCATCAATGGTGTTGAGATGAGGTCCCTCCCATACTCTAGGAAATCAGCGCCACTCAAAACGAACCTCCTGACTCCAGCTATAGCTAATTCTTCTATCTCCCTCAAGATGCTCTCCTCACCCCTCGACTTAGGAGGCCCGTAGAGGGAGGGTATCGAGCAGTAACCGCACCCCGGGGGTATGTTCTGAGGGCACATATCGGAGCATTGTGATGGACAGCTCTCACATATCTCTGGGGATGCGATTAACCTCGGCCTATAGAAATTAGAGCAACTCCTCTGGACTTCAACGTAAACTCTGGAACTTTTGTAGTGCGGGATAGTCCTATAGTATTTTATCGCTCTAGTTGAGGGTTCGAACCTCATGAACTCCTCTCTAGATAGATACCTGAGCTCAGTCTTGCCGTTGGGCAATATGATGTTTGGAATCCCCCTCACATCGGGGACGACACCGTCCGAGAGCCCTCTACTCAGCAAAGATTCTAGGGAGACTTCACCCTCACCCCAAACCCCCAGATCGAACCCGAGCCTTTTGACGGAGTTGAGGTCGGATGTGATAGGCCCGCCCAATATCTTAACGCCCTCAATTAACTTCGAAGCCCTCGAGACAGCTTGCTCATCCATAGTCATAGCGCTGACTAAGGCCACTCCTCTGAACTTCCTCCCAATCCTTATGAAATCCTCAACCCTTAGGATCTTATATTCTAAGTTAAATCTCTCCAGAATACCTGCTAGAAGCCTAGGTCCCGCTCCTATAACATCTAGTGATGATAACCTCTTCCCCTCACCAGCCGCTAGCGCATCCAATATTAGGAACATCCTCCACTAATCTCATGCCTAGCTTTTTATCCGAGGACGGGAGAGAAATATTATTCGACTTAAAATTATTAGAGGATAAGAGAGAAAAAGTTTCTGAAATTAAGGGAAATATGATTGAGAGCTTAGAAATTTTAGGGAATGGTAGGATAATTTCAGTGGGGGATAGGGTAACTAGGGAATTGGTAGCGTATGGGAGGAGGCCTGAGGTCGCTATAATAGACTTGAAGGAGAGGAGGGAGATGAATTGCTCCACTATCTTCTACCTAGATGATTACCTCATATCAATAGCGAGGAACCCAGCGGGTACTCTCACGAGGGAGGCTTGGCTCAAAGTAAGGAAAGCAATAGAGATCTCATCATTAGGTAAAAATGTTGTAGTAATTGTGGATGGAGAGGAAGATCTATTAGGATTCCCAGCGATAATATTGCCTCCGGAGGGATGGGTCATGGTGTACGGCCAACCCGGTATGGGGATGGTCTCAGTCAAAATAGATAGGAAAGCGAGAGAAGAAGCTATTAATCTACTTCAGGAGGCTTTTCTTCCGATCTAGGTTTCACATGCCTCCTTATTATTATGAAGGGATGATCTGGATGATATTGAGGATATTCAACCCCTGACAGCACTGATCTTCCAGTCGCGAGCAACTCATCCCTCTCATCGACCACTATAACTTCGCTCTTCGGCCTTATGGAGGGATCGGCTTCCTTCACGAACTTAACGAAGACAGTAGTTCCTCTAGCTACTGTCTCAGAGAAACTCTCCTTAACCACGACCCTCCCCTTCGGGAAGGGGAGGTAACTCAGTATGAGGGAAGCGCCATCTAGCGTGGGTATGAAAGCCCCATCGCTCGGCCTGAAGTGACCTATTACTTTACCCCCTAGAGAGACTTCCCTAAGAGTTCCAGTGCTCTTAGACCTCCTCATATTGACTCCAGTGAGCTTGGGGAAGGGGAATTCATATTGATATGAGAGGACGCACGAGAGTATCTCATCATCGCTCGGCTCATCCGAGACCTCATCATCATAGGGGCAGATAGTCTGCCCGAATGGATATAAATACTTTAATCCCAATGGGATATTCCCATATAAAAATCTCTTAAATCTCCCATTATAGTAGATATCTTTTAACCTATTCCTCGCTCTCACTACCTCGGGCCTGAGGAAGCTCTCGGGCCCTGAGTACTGCAGCCCTGATGACTTGAATAAGGGCTCTCTCACCTCTAGGAGAGATGAATATTTCCTCAATAAGTGCATTAAGGCGAAATATAGATTGGGATGAAATCTAGATCTCTCCTGTACGAGCTCCCATAACCACTCTCCCCTTATAGCTTCCCTAACTTTCTTGATCTCACTGATCGATGTGTAAAGATTGTGCTTAGCTAGGAGCTTGACCCTCTCCTCCCTCTTCATGGTCTTGACCTCTTTAGGATCGTAATTTGAGCAGATAGGGCATGAGCAAGGGAATTCCTCTATCTCATCGAGTGATAGAGTCCCATGGGGTGTCATGTACCTCCCCTGCTCAGCGTAAAGGGAGTAAGATGCGGAATCGAAGGAATCCGCTCCTATCGCTGTGAAGAAGGCGAATGTCGAAGGATGGCCTATCCCCCAGAAGTGGAAGGGCTTGCCCGCCTTGAGGATGGATCTTATCAACATGAAATGATCGACTTGAGTCACGAAATCATATTTCTCAAGCGCTACTTTGATAGAACCGACGCCATTATAATCGAAATCTATCTCCCTTATCCTCTCAGAGCACTTAATCACTAAATCCCTGTGGATGGATCCTTGAGGCGTCCCGACCCAGAGCGTGTTGGGAAGCTCTTCCCTCATCGAAGCCCACTCCTCAGCGTTCCTCAAAGTTTGCTCAACACCGGATTCAGCTTCCTCTCTTTTCACCTCCGACGACATGGGGACATCGAGGATGCTCCCTATATCCGAGCCTATGGAGTGTTGGAAACGCAGTATCTCGCTATTAGTGACATCTATCTTCCCATATCTATATATCTGGTAAGCTCCTGAATCCGTCATCACTATACCATCGAAATCCAAGAGAGAGTGAATTCCCCTCTCAAGAGCGGCTTCCCTCAACTCAGGAGTCCTATATATCAAATATGAGTTAGTTATGATCGCTTTAACACCCATCTCCCTCATTTCCCTCGGAGAGATCACTGGTTTATTCGGATTATAGACTGGGAAGAATTCTGGGAGTGTTAGAGTCCCCGACTTAGTCTTAAGTTCGGAGAGCCTTGCTGAAGCATCACTCTTCCTGACCCTGAAGTAAAGATTCATCCGGACTCCTCAATAAAAAATTTTGATTTTAAGTTACGCCGTTGCCATAGTCACGGAGGAGAACTAAGCCCTTAGTCGTTATGAAAATCCTCTCCCCCCTGAACTTCCTCCTCCTGACGATCAGACCCTTGCTCGCGAGGTACTTCAGGACGAACTCCCTAGCTACTCTATCTGGAATCAGCTCAGAAGCAACAACTCCCTCGGGACCGGCCCTTTCAAGCCTCCTAAGGATCCTCAAGTGCGCATCCATTAGGACGCTCAATTTCTTCACCTTTCACATTCGTCGGTCCGGGGCTGGGGCGGGCCCCATCCTGTCAATATATTACATTCATTACTATAAAACTTTTATCATCTGTCGTGCTCTCTCGCATTTTTTTCGTCGATTAACGAACCCAGTGGCTGGGAGAAAAATGCTGAAATATTATAGCTGCGATATCACTCGGTGTCATTATGGAGGAATGGGACGTCATAGTAGTGGGAGGAGGGCCCGCTGGACTCTCAGCAGCGAAATTCTCAGCGGAGTTAGGGCTTAAAGTGATCTTGCTTGAGGCTAACTCAGATATAAGAGCCTGGAAACCTTGCGGTGAGGGGACCAGTAAGACGACATTCGAGACAGCTGGTATAGAGCCCAAGCCCGGTGTGGTCTCAAATGAGTTGAACATGAAGGTCTACGCACCATCTGGGAAGTACGTGGAGATACCCCTCCATGGTTACGCTATAAATAAGGACTTATTCCTCTTAGAGCTAGCTAAGAAAGCTTACCTGGCTGGTGCTGAGATAAGGGTTGGGGAGAGAGTTGAGAGCGTCCTGAAGCAACAACTCCCTCGGGACCGGCCCTTTCAAGCCTCCTAAGGATCCTCAAGTGCGCATCCATTAGGACGCTCAATTTCTTCACCTTTCACATTCGTCGGTCCGGGGCTGGACTCTCAGCAGCGAAATTCTCAGCGGAGTTAGGGCTTAAAGTGATCTTGCTTGAGGCTAACTCAGATATAAGAGCCTGGAAACCTTGCGGTGAGGGGACCAGTAAGACGACATTCGAGACAGCTGGTATAGAGCCCAAGCCCGGTGTGGTCTCAAATGAGTTGAACATGAAGGTCTACGCACCATCTGGGAAGTACGTGGAGATACCCCTCCATGGTTACGCTATAAATAAGGACTTATTCCTCTTAGAGCTAGCTAAGAAAGCTTACCTGGCTGGTGCTGAGATAAGGGTTGGGGAGAGAGTTGAGAGCGTCCTGAAGGAAAATGGTAAAGTTTGTGGTGTCAGAACAGTTAAGGGGGAGATTTTAAGGGGGAAAGTCGTTGTAGGGGCTGATGGATATAACTCAGTGGTCGCGAAATCCTCGGGCCTCGATAACAGCACTGAGCTAATTCCTACGTATCAATACAAGATGGTTGGGTTGGAGTTAGATTCCTATAACTCCGGGAGGATATATGTTGGCTCTATGGCACCTGGTGGTTATGCATGGATCTTCCCCAAGGATGAGCAAGTAGCTAATGTGGGCATAGGAGTTAGACCGGGCTCTCCTAAGCTCTACTTGGATAAGTTCATAAAGGATAGGCCTGAAATATTCAGGAGAGCTAAGATAATTGGGGTAGGAGGTTACGTCGTTCCCATAGGAGGATTGGCTAAGGAATACATAGGGGATGGAGTAATCCTGATAGGAGATGCTGCCGGTATGGTAATTCCATTCACAGGAGCTGGGATACATTCATCAATAGCCGCTGGTAAGGCAGTGAGCAGGACAATAGCTGAGGCCTTGGAGAAGGGGGATACCTCTAGGAAAGCGTTGAGCTCCTTCGAGAAGGAGTATGAGGGATGGATCAAGAGGATAAAGGATAGCTTAAGGGCGATGAGGGTCTTCGAAAGATTGAGCGATAATGACCTCAATGAGTTAGCAAATGTGTTAGATTATGAGGACGTGATAAAC
>JAVCBY010000041.1:0-18037 GCA_037917625.1 Thermoproteota archaeon
TTGGCCTTGATATTGCTCCCCCTATCCCTCTCCCTAGCCTGCCCCCCGAACGCTGGGTATGTAGGTGCTATCTATAAGCAGGGGAGTGATTTAGATAGTCTGATGAATTTCCTCAAGGTGAGTGGGATATCTAGCTCGATGGAAGTCGGTTCCTTCAACTTCTCCCCTTACAGTGATTTCAGCTATCCCTCAATATACATAAACCTCGGGAGTTATGAGGGGGGAGGGAGCGTCAAAGCTTACATCTTCCCGGGGAGTTCTTACACTCTCCTCATGGTAGAGACGGATACTAATCTAAGTGATGCCCCCCTGATATACGCTGAATCCCTCCTCTCCGAATACCTGAACCCAGAGCTCATAGTGAACGTATCAGCGAGCCCCAACAACTGGGTGCCCCCAGTCCCCTTGGCTGAATGGAGCAAGCTCGAGAGGGGAGAGGAAATTAGTATAAGCGTTTATAAGTGTGGGTTCATTTACTCTAGGTTGAGGAGACCTCAGATAGGGAAGGTCGGAGTCATAGCGAATGATATAGATTACTCCCTCTCCTTCGATATGATAAGGGAAGCTTTCGGGAAGAGAGGAGTTGAAGTTGACTACCTCGGGAGCGGGACTAGGGCTCTTATAACTGCTCAGAAGTACAGAGCTGTCATAATACTAGGAGGTCCTAGAGCGCCAGTTACAGGGAGAGGGGTGATCCCGATAATAGGGGAGGAGAGGAAGGGGCTAGAGGGGAGAGGATGTATCATAGTAGCTAAGCCCTGGGGAACCGGAGTAGCTGTAGTTATAGCTGGAGCTGACAGGCACTTGACTAGAGAAGCCGTCAAGAAGTTCTTATTGAGCGAGCTCTTCGATCAAGTAGTTAAGGTGGTGAAGGAGGGAAGGGAGATAAAGAGCATCTCACAGAGGAAGGGCTTAGTTGAGCTAGTATCCTCCTTCGGGAAGTGCGGTTATCAGGAAGGCCCCAGTCTGAGCGTGATTGTTAAGGGAAGTTATGCTTACGCTAACTACAGCTTGGGGCACGCAAACCCCTGCGCTAAGTTCGTCCTGAGGGGCTATAAGATTGAGGGTAATAAGATAGAGGTAGAGCTCGGTATGGAGGAGACAGCTGATATATGCGTCCAATGTGTGGGCGTAATATACGCTAACTTCGTGATAGGGCCCCTATCTCCAGGAAGCTATGAATTGTGCATTAAGGGAGCGTGCGTGCCTTTCAAAATCTAACTTTTCACAATTTTTATTTAATTATTTTCTCATAAATATATATTATGGGCGAAACTATTGATGAAGCTGACGTGAGGATATAAAGGGCTGAGATCACGTGAAGGGGCATGAGAGTCCCCAAATGGAAAGCTAGCGTGAGGTAGAAGAGGGATATGTAGAGGGCAGCGGAGGGAATCAGTATGTAAGGATTAGCTAAAACACCTAAGTACTTCCGAGCTACCTCCTTATCTAACTCCCTCAATATGAGGAATTGCACCACTATTGAGAATAACGGAGCAAGGAGGAATAAGGGAAGGAATGGATTCACTGATAGATCCCTCAACTTATTCTCCAAGGTTGATATATTAGCTTTATCCCTCTCTATAGCTTTCTCTATCCTCCCGATGATATCGAGAGTATCTTGAATTACGTAAGCGAGCTCCTCCTCGTAGAAGCTCTTGAGAGTATATCTGTAAGGCATCCCCTCTATCTCTGAGACTATTCTGCTGTCCTCGAGCTTGAATTTAATCTGACCGAAGTTCTCCAACTCATATGTGAAATTCAAGCTCTTGAGATCTCCGCTCCATATCTCATCCCCCATGAAGAATATCTTAATTGAGTCCCCCTCCTTAGAATAGCTGAATAGCCTCAAGACGAGGGGGGCTATCGCCTCCCTCCTCAGATCGGCTTTTATGCTCAAATAGTTTATCTCATTCCTCAGTACATCTATCTTCTTAGAGGTCTCCCAGATTAGCTCTATCTCGAGGAGATAAGATCCGAACGCAGTATATATCGCTATTATAGATAGGAGGAGTAATACAAGTCCCTTCATCTCAATCCACTCGATAGCCTGAGTAGCGCTTCCCTCTTCTCATGATCCGATAGTCTGGATTGAATTATCCCGGAGCGGAGGACCTCTACAGCTCTATCCATTAGCTTTGGCCTGACTGGGAAGGGCACACCATCCTTACCTCCGAAAGCGAAGCTGTACCTAGCTGGATCCCTCCTGCTCGCTGGAGCATCGTAAATCACCTCAGCTAAGAGGGAGAGAGCCCTGAGTAAAGAGGGCCCTATGCCTCTTATCAGTAAGAGCTCCTCATAATCCCTTGGATCCATCTGATTAGCTGACTCAACTGCCTTCCAATCTATCCTGAGGGGCATCTTGAGGTACCTCACACCTAAATAGGGGCTTAAGGGTCCAGCCCTCATCTCCTCAATCAATCCCTCTAGCTTATGTCTACCCTCTTTTATCAGATCTAAGGAAGCTCTCCTATTCTCCTCAGATTCCTCAGCAGCTAAGTTCAGGACTTCCTCCTCGCTTTCAGCTATCACACCACGATGGGGGTCCATGAGGAATCCCCTCAATTCGTACGAGATCCAGTGATATCTCCTCGCTGTCCTCCTCTCTACGTTCATCCCCTGTTGTATCACCGCCCAATCACCATCCTCAGTGAAGAGGAGGGCGTGATGATATATAGTATGGTCATCCTGGACTGCAGCATTATCCACTTTAGCTGTCAGCTTACTCACCCTCTTGAGCTCCTCTATAGAGCGGTGCCTCAGGGAGAGAGCTTCACCCTTCCTCTCTATCTCATCAGGAGTTTCTAAGGCCTTCTTCCCCTTCCCACCGCAGAGAGCTATTCCCAGATCCTCCTCATCAAGAACATCCCTTATAACAGCTGTCAGGACTGTGGTAACGCCCGAGGAGTGCCAATCGTATCCCAAGACGCAACCTAAGGATTGGAACCAGTAAGGATCGCTTATCCTTAGCAGGAATTCCCTCCTACCGAACTCATCCACTATCGTCCTTATTATCTCCCTTCCCAGAGCTTTCATCCTTGAGTAGAGCCATGGGGGAGCTTTCCCCTCATGTAGGGGGAGCTCAGCTTCTCCAACTATCCTCATCCTAGGAATCTTGAAAGATAGCCTAATAATCTTTTTCCATCAGTGACCGATGCTTATGAACTCGCTCAGTATCTTGAGTAGGAAAGAGAAGAGAAGGGAGGATACTAAGATGAGGAGGGAGCTCAGCACTGAAGTGGTTAAGAGGTAGCTGGAGAGGAACCTGAACTCTAGAGCGTCCTCAACCCCCATCAGATACCAGAAACTCAAGAGGAGTTGAACTAAGAGGAGGGGAAGGGTGAAAAAGAGGAGATAGATGGGTATTTCCTCCAGATCATATCTGAAGGCTAGCATCGATAGAGCTAACGCTATTAAAATATATATCTCTAGGATCGGGAGCTCCATAGAATTCAGGATCCAGATCAGATCTCCTATTGAGGCTCCTGCTATCGCATAGTAAATGGTTGTTTGGGCCCTCCCTATCAACATCCCTCCCTCAATAACTTCAGCATCGTAGGCTTGTGTACGAAAGGAGCTCCATGAATCTCTGAGAAGATGAAGCTCTCCATCTTCCTCCTCCTAGTGGGCCTCTCTATCTCCTTAGTTTTCCCTATCACTATTATAGCTACGGGCCTCCTATCCGGAGGAGCTCTCACTACTTCCATCACCTTGGAATCATCGAAGGCCCCTATCCAGCAAGTCCCATAGCCTAGAGCGTGAGCCGCTAACATAGCGAAAGTAGCAGCTATAGTAGCGTCTTGAAGGGAGTAGAGCTCAGCTCCCCTCCTCCCATACCTAACTGAGGACCTCTGCGGGACCGAGAGGAAGACTAAATGGACTGAAGCATTTATCATGAAGTTCTGGTTATATGAAGCTCTAGCTAAGAGCCTCTTCCTATTAGGATCCCTCACTACGACTATCTCGTAAGCTTGTAAGTTTCCAGCTGATGGAGCGCTGCATGCAGCCTCCAATATTATGTTGAGATGATCCTCGCTTATCTCCTCCCCCGTGTAACTCCTAACGGACCTCCTCTCAGCGAAGACATCGAATATATCTGGCATTATGATTACAATCAATTATTAGATAAAAACTTAGGTGAGGGGATCTCTATCAAATTTTTAAAGGGGAGGCACCCCTTCATAGAAGCTACCATCGATTGGACAGACTATGCGTCTAGCTGTATAAGGTGACTCGCTCGAGATATTTAAATCCCCCTGGGCAATTATCTGGATGGGTAGCTGCGGGGTATGCGGTAGGTCCTCACCTCTAATAGCTAGAGCTATGGGTGTCTGCCTCGAGTGCCTTAGAAGCGATCCTAAATCAGTTGAATACGCTCTCTCAACTCATAGGAGGGAGAGAGCTAGGATAGGTCTGCCGCCCGAACCTCCTAGAGGTGAAGGGATTAAGTGCGGGCTCTGCGATTCCGAGTGCATAATCCCAGATGGCAAGCTAGGTTATTGTGGGATCGTGATGAATGATAGTGGGAGACTCATTAACTTAGCTGGATCCCCTGAAAACGGCATCTTGGAATATTATTACGATCCGATCCCAACGAATTGCGTCGCCCATTGGTTCTGCCCAGCATCTACTGGCATAGGTTACCCCAAATGGTCCGTGAGGAGAGGGGCTGAACTCGGATACTATAACTTAGCGGTCTTCTACGGAGCTTGCAATCTTGACTGTCTCTTCTGCCAGAACTGGTTCTTTAGAGATCTTACTGTAAGTAGGAAGCCTATAGTGAACTTCAGGGAGCTCATCAAAGCTTCCTTGAGCAGGCCAGTCACTTGCGTCTGTTTCTTCGGTGGAGACCCATCGCCTCAGATATCTAACGCTCTCTTAGTAGCGAGAGAGTTGATGAAAATGGGGAAGGTAATGAGGATATGCTGGGAGATGAACGGACATCTGAATCAGAGGACCATGATAGCTGTCCTCAATAGCTCCCTGAGGAGCGGGGGGATAGTTAAATTCGACTTAAAGGCATGGAGCCCGAGCGTCTACTTAGCTTTGACCGGTAGGGATGTAGGGAGCGTCTATGAGAACGCTGCTATAGCTCTGAAGCTCTCTCTGGAGAGACCAGAGGTCCCTCTATTCACAGCTAGCACTCTATTAGTCCCGGGATACGTTGATGAGGAGGAAGTGAGGATGATAGCTAGGTTCATAGCTTCCATAAATCCTGACACTCCTTACAGCCTCTTAGCATTCCATCCGAGCTATTTAATGACTGATCTCCCGAATACGAGTAGGAAGCATGCTATGGAAGCTCTGAAAGCGGCTAAGGATGAGGGGCTCAGGAGAGTGCATATCGGGAATCCCTGGCTCCTGATTAGGGAGGATTATCAGCTTCAATAATCTCAAGGAGCTGCCAAAGGCTCTCTATCCTCGGCAACTTTCCGCAATTCACTTCAGATCCTCTTAGATGAGCTAGCTTCGTGTAATGAACTGCCTTAAGCCCCGATCTCATAGCCCCTATGACGTCATGATAGCAAGAATCCCCTACGTGAATTATCTGATCTCCATTCAAGCTTAGCTCACTCTTGAGGGCCCTGAAGATCCCAGCTTGAGGCTTAACCAACCCTAAGTCCGATGATGAGAGTATGATATCGAATAGATCCAATCCTAAGTTCTTGAGAATCCCCCTTATGCTCCTAGCTGAGAAAGAAGTATTTGTCACTAACGCCAGCTTCATCCCCCTCATCTTTAGCTCCCTCAATACTTCGGGGGCTTCTTGATTCAACCTAGGGGTGAATCCATCCGTGGATCCCTCATAAGCACTTACTAAGGCATCTAAATTTTCTAAGCTGATGCCCAAGCTCATTAGGATAATGCTCAGCAAGTCCCTCGCTGGCAGCAGCATCCTGAAGTCCTTAGTAGCTGCGTAAGCTTCCCTTATCACGCTCTCCTCCACATCATACCCTAAGCCATTGAGGAAATCCTTGATCGCTCTGACCCTCATCCCTACATATATTTCCTCATCTTCCTTAGTCTCCCATATGAGAGTGAACCATAGGTCGAAGGAGACAGCCCTTATCAAATCGACCCCCTCATTCGCACCTCTATATTAATTTCTTCCTCTCTAGCTCGAAGATAACGGTACCACCGCAAGTATAAGGGGGCCCCGGGTCGGGGCATTGCACGTAGCCCAGATCTCCGCTACCTATCCCCAAGAGCTCAGGCTTGACTCCCTTCATGAAGGGGCTGAGGAGTGTCAACATAGAGGAGAGAGCATGTATGCATATCTTCGATCCCTCTAAGCAGAATCCCACTATATGGAAGGAATCCCCCTCAGAATAGCCAGCGGCACACCTCCCCCTGACTTCCTTGACCCTCACGATTACTTCATAACTCATAATACCACCTCTCTTAAGGCCTCAACCCGAGAATATATAGAGAGGCCTCGTGATATCTAGAAACCCTCATCCTCACCCTCCCCCCGAATCCCACTTCCTCCTCCAAGTCTATTAGGCGATCGTTAATTATTATCCTGGGCTTACCGACCCTCCCCACCATGAAATCCAGTTCGGAGTAGGACTTAGAGATATTGGAAGCGCGGAAAGGCCCTCCCTCATGGCAGAGGTAACCTAGTTCCTCGGGGTCGACTTGAGGCTCCTCCCCACCGTTAGGATCCTCATAAACTAGCTCGAAGAGTTCAAAGGATCCCCCCTTTACTAAGAAGGTTTCAGTCACATTCAGCCCGAAGAGGGAGTTCTTCCACTTATAGATGATGACTTCTCCCTCATTCAAGCAGGAAGCATATATTAGCCTCCCGCTTTCGGCATCTAGGAGCGTGACTAAATAGCACTCAGGTATCAGACAGTAATGGGAAAATAAGAGAAAAAAGATTATTGGGATTGTCCACCTCATTTATCCCTTTATCACTCCCATCTCCTTGAAGAACTTCTCAGCTCCGGGATGCATGTATTTGCGAGCCTCCTCACTAGCTTGCATATAAGCTAGCTCGGGCGTTAGCTTAGATGCCTTCTTCCAAGCCGCTGCGAGCTCATCCAAGTGGCCGAATATGGCTTTAGCGATCTCGTATAATCTATCCTCTGGGAAGTCCTTCATCACAGCGAGTACAGCAGTAATACCTATAGTCTCCACATCCTCCTCTAACCCAGGATACGAGCCCTTAGGTATCTTCGTCTTATGGAATACTGCTGGGTACTTCTGGATTATCTTATCAGCTATCTCACCCGAGATCGGTATGAACTTTATCTTGAAACCTGGTGTCGTCGCTAAATCGACTATTGAGGAGGTGGGCACAGCACCACTCCAGAAGAAGGCATCTAGCTTCCCATCCTTCATAGCTGACCCTGAATCTGCTGGAGAAAGCTTCTCCCTTATGAAGTCCTTATCGGGATCTATCCCTAAGGCCGATAGCACATACAAGGCCTGCTCCTCAGTACCGCTAGCTGGAGGGCCTGTGCTAACCCTCTTGCCCTTTAGATCATATAGTGAGTTTATGCCGGAACCCTCGTAAGTCACTATATGGAGGGGTTGCTCATAGAAAGCCATGAAAAGTCTCACGGGCTCGGACTTATTAGATACTAAGGGGAACTTGCCCTGATTGAGCAGTACTATGTGATAATCGTAACAGAAAGCCATACCAGCTTTCCCACTCACTAAGAGCCTGAGGTTATCTCCTGCTGCTGTCGTCACCTCAGCTGTAGCCTCCGTCTCCGGGACGTATTTCGTTATCACTCCAGCTATCGCCCCACCCAGTGGGTACCAGACACCTCCCGTCGTCCCCGTTGCGATGCTTAAGGATAATCTTTCCCTCTTAGTCGTAGTCGGAGTTGTCGTTGGGGCTGTTCCAGTGGGCGTTACTGGAGTTGTCGTTGGAGCTGGAAGCGTGAGATAATAGCCGAGGGCTGCTAGGATAACGATAACTACTATTATTATTAGGGCGAGGGCCCCTCTCGATATACCTCTTGACATAGGACCACCTCGGTCCCACTCCTTAAACAAGTGATACTTATAAATATTATGTTAAGGGAGGTCTTAATGTGAATAAGAAAAAATATTTATTATTTTTGCGTTAAACTCTTCCTCCCCTTATATGATCTCAAGGCTCTTATAACTATTATAACAGCTGAAATTATGTAGAAGGGTATCGCCCAAATCGAGAATATCCAGAAGGCGAGGAGGGAGCCCGATGCTATTAATAAGAACCTCTCAATTCTTGAGAGATCTACCCCAATGTAACCTATGCTGCCCATAGCTAGGAGGAATAGAGAAGCTATCGAGACTGATGTCGCGATAAGGAAGCCCTCCGGATCTGAACCAACTATCAGCAAGTTGGATGCCACTTCTTTTGATGAGAACATGAAGGGCACGAGGAATGTGGGCAGGGTGTACTTCCAAGCCTGCATCATCGCCCCATAGGCATTAGCCCCCGTGATCGCTGCGGCAGCTGAGGGTGAGAGAGCCACTGGTGGCGAGACTTCAGATAGGACAGCGTAATAGAATATGAGCATGTGGGCTGCGTGAGCAGGTATGCCCACATGAACGAGAGCTGGAGCTATTATCGGGACGCAGACGACGTAAGTTGCCGTTATGGGAAGGCCGAGCCCTATTATTATTGAGGATATTGCTGCAAGTATCATGACGAATATGGAGATACCACCACTTAGCTCTACTATCATATGGGATAGCTTGAGACCGAGCCCCGTCAGAGTGAAGGCACCTGTTATTATCCCCGCAGCAGTTAACAGAACGGCTATTGAGACGAATGATTTTGCGGCATCGTAAAAAGCTGAGATAAGCCTTCTGGAGGTGAGCCAATCCCCTCTATTCTTACTCAGGAAACTCGTAAGTATCACCACGAGTATGGCCCATAATGCAGCTGTCGCTGGAGATCTACCGAGCCCGACTAAAACCACCAGAACTATTAAGGAGAGTAAGTGGTAACCCTTTGTCTTTAGGACTTGCTTAAGATTGGGTGCAGATACCTCAGGGGGCTTGAATTTGTACTTCCTCGCTTCAACTTCCGTCATGAAGAACATCGCTATGTAGTAGAGGACAGTGGGCATGAGTACCATCAATATTATGTCCCAGTAACTCACATCGAGGAACTCCATCATCAGGAAGACTGCAGCCCCCATGAGGGGAGGAGATATGACCGCACCTATACCACCAGCTGATATCAAGCCAGCGGCCATCTCAGCCGTATATCCAGCTTCCTTCAGGGTGGGCCAGAGGACGGGAGCTAGGGACATAGTCGTAGCGACTCCACTCCCCTGAGGTCCGCCTAAGAGAGCTGTAGCTAATACAGCGCCCCTTCCAGCGCTCGAGGACTTCTTCCCCATCAAAGAAGTCGTCAAATCTATCCAGAAGCTTCCAGCACCAGCTGCGTCCATTAAGGCCCCATATAAAACGAATAGAGATACATAAGAGGCAGCTACAGCGAGGGGAACACCGTAAATACCATCTAAAGTCATCACTAAGTGCCCAACTATCCTCTCTATATCGTATCCTTTGTGGGATAACGGACCCGGTATGTAGTAGCCGAAGTACATGTAAGCTATGAAGAAGATCACTATTATCGTGAATGCCCTCCCAAAAGACCTCCTTGTAGCTTCCATCAATACTACGAGGAGAATTATCCCGAAGATCACGTCGTAAAAGTTCGGTATTGTTGATCTGTAGGCGTAGTACTCATCAGATACAGCATAAGCTATTGAAATTACCGCAAGCGATCCCAATATTAAGTCGAATATGAGGGCTATTCTGCTCTTGAAGAGCTTTCTAGATGGCGGATATTGGAGGAGCATAAAGAGGAGGACTAAAGCCAGGAATACCATCCTGAAGCGGTAAGTCTCTATCACGATCAATGCTCCCAGGACGCACCATAGGATCATCGAGATTCCAATTGCCATAATAAGATATTTTGGGATCCCTCTGAACTCTCTAATGGCTCCTTCTTCCTTCTCAGCCTCACTCATCGGAGCCACCGGATCCTGCGTGAATTTAAAAATATAAATATTTCGTGAAAAATTTTGAAATGTGTCGATGCTCACCCTCAGTCGTCACTCCCCTCTCACATCGATTCGAGGCAGAGCATCGAGAGGGGCGGGAGATTTGGAGAATCCCTGCTTCACGATATAGGGAAGTCCATAGAGAGGGCCATCCTTCGTACAGCGTTTATCTAGCGATTCCACTCCTGAACAGGCTCCTCCCCGAGATATATGAGGATGAGGAAGTGATGTACGAGATCAGAGGGCACATACTACACTGTATAGTATCGCACGAAGCTGATACGAGGGATCTGACTGAGGAAGCCAGTATAGTGGGCATAGCTGATGGTACTGATATGACTAAGGGGAGGGGGAGGCTGGCTTTCGATAAGGGTAACGTCAACATACATACTGTATCAGCGTTGAGCATAGAGGAAGTGCATGTAAAGGAGGGGGAGGGGACTCCCATCAGGATAGAGGCCCACATGAACAACAGCGCTGGCATATTCCAAGTGCAGGAAACTCTGGGTAAGAAGATAATGGGCAGCCCTATAGAGGATTACGTTGAAGTCGTCGCTGTGACGATGCCCGATGAACCTAGGATGGATCAGAGGATAGTGAATCAACTCGTAATAATGGAGGAGAAGTTCAGGCCCAAGGATTAACCCACTACCGTCACTACAACATTCCTCTCCCTAGGGCCATCTAACTCGATTAAGAGTATGCTCTGCCACGTCCCCCTCAGGACCCTACCTGAGGAGACTGGGAAGGCTCTAGAGGACCCTATGAATGATGAAGCTAGATGAGCGTAAGCGTTATCATCTATTCTATCGTGCTCCCATCCCTCCCTCACGAAATCCTCCCTTATCTTCTTGATGATATCATTTATGAGGCCCCTCTCATTCTCATTCGCCACTAAAGCAGCTGTAGCATGAGGGAGGTGAACTAAGCAGATGCCCTCGCTTATCCCAGACCTCCTGACGGCGGCCTCAACGTACTCCGTTATTTCTATCACTTGGATCCTCTCCCTACTCCTGACCTTCAGGATCTCCACGTAGGAAGTCATATGCCTCCGGGAATTACGGGATAAAAAGCTTTTATGCGAGCTCGGATCCCCCAGATGGAATTTGAGATCCTCTCATTGGGAGTGATATTAGATAATTTAGAGCCTAAGCCCACCTATTTTCTTGCTTTCGTAGATTGACCTCTGACTTCCCCTCAAGCTATTGCCTGAGGGCATCGAGCCCTCACCCAGAGCCAATTGAAGCGATAAATTCTTCCAAGGATGCTAGATATCCTGGGAAGGGTATCGCAAGGGAGATCCGGGGGCGTTGCATAGGATGGAGTTCTATGCTACGTGCATTCCGGGGCTCGAATTCATCTCAGCTAAGGAGATAGAAGGGAAGAAGCTCGGAAGAGTTATTGAATTGAGGGAGGGTAGGGGCAGGGTGCTCTTCGAGTCTGAGTACGATTTAATCCCCTTATTGAACTGCTCCCTCAGGAGCGTCGAGAGGGTAGTGCTCCTTTTAGCTAGGGAGAGAGCGAGTGACTTAGATGAAATATATAAAGCGGTCAAGAGGATAGATTTTAGCTTCATAAGACCTGAGTGGAGCTTCGCTGTCCGATCGAATAGATTTGGGGATCATGACTTCACTTCAGTGGATATAGGGAGGGTGGCAGGGCAAGCGGTCATAGATAGCTATATCGAGGCCAGGGGAGTCAGGCTGAAGGTTAACTTAGATTCGCCTGACGTGATAGTGAGGTGCGATCTGATAAAGGACGAGCTATTAGTGGGCATAGATACGACGGGGGATGAGGGGCTTCATAAGAGGAACTATAGAGTATATCAACATCCAGCTCCCCTGAACCCAGCGTTAGCTTCCTCATTGATCTACTTGTCTGAGTGGAGTCACGAGCACTCCCTCCTCGATCCCTTCTGCGGTAGCGGGACCATACTCTTCGAAGCCGGTATGATAGCTAGGAACACTCCGATATGCAAGTTCAGGAGGGACTTCGCTTTCCTTAAGTTCCTTGAGCTTCCGAAGATAGAGGAGAGGGATGTCGAGCTCAAGCTTTATGGAGTTGAGAAGTTCAGGAAGCATGTGGAGGGAGCTGAGCTAATAGCTAGGTACGTTGGCATATACCCTAAGTTCATCCAGGGTTACGCTGAGAGGATAGGGGAGTACTTCGATAGCGTGGATTTCATCGTGACTAACCCTCCATACGGCTTGAGGATAGGGAGGAAGGGGATTATAGAGAGGATGTATGCTGAATTCCTGAGGGCCGCTAGCTCAATACTTGAGAAGAGGATGGTCGTAATAACGAGCGAGACAGCTATATTTGAGAAGTATGCTCGAGATAACTTCGAGTCTATTGAGAAGTTCGATGCGATGTACGGTGGTCTCAGGACACGAGTATATGTCATAGATCGAAATTGATTTATCTTTGTCGAGCTCCTATTGATGATGCCTTACGACTTCAACTTCGACCTCTCATCCCTACCTAAGAGCTTCTTCGCGGAGATTATAAAAGCATCTTATAACGCGAGGATCCACGGGAAGCTGACTTCCACTGCTAGGAGGATAGCGAAGCTCTTCAAACTGGAGGAACTCACGGGACTCGACTTAGAGAAAGCTATATCTCTCGTTGAAGACCTTCTTGAGATATTCATGCTCAATGAGATGAGCAGGGAGAAGTTCAAGGGGGTTAGGAGGAAGGCCCTCTTCCTCCCCCATTGCTCTAGGAAGTACATGGATTCTAGATGTAAAGCTGAGTTCAGGGAGGATCTATCTACTTACGTCTGCGGGAAGTGCTCTGATGATTGTCTGATAAGGATGGCTAGCGAAATAGCTGAGGAGAGGGGATACGATGTCTATGTGGTCCCGGGGGGCTCATGCATACCTAAGATAATAGAGAGGATGAATTATGAAGCTGTAGTAGGTGTTGCATGCGGTATGGAGCTGCTCCTAGCTTATCAATACTTGAAGGATTTTCCAGCTCAAGGTGTCCCTTTGATGAAAAATGGATGCTCTAGAACTATCTTTGACCTCGAATCCCTTGAGAACTCTCTTCTCTGATGGTCGAGTTGCCTTAATTTTCAGGAGCCTCCCAGGTACTTGAGGTAGTATATCGCGAAAACGCCGCTGCTGATAGCCCTCGGCAGCGTCATGAGGAGTCTGGCTGCGAAGAGCCTCCAGAAGCCTCCTGGGATCCCCCGGGTAGCGCGCGGGCGGCTGCTTGCCGGGTTTCCGTCACCTGGCTCGAGCACCGCGGAGATCATGATCGGGGAGACCAGGTGGAGGAGCGCTGCCAGCCTCAGCGCACTCCGGTACCCCAGGTGCTGGTAGGCAAGACCTGAGAACAGGCTACCTGCGAAGTCCCCGACCATCACAAAGGCGTTGTACTTGCCCAGCGGGAAACGATAACTGATGAAGCTTGAAGCTAAGCGTAGAAAACGCCACTCAGCTGAGATCGGCTCTCAGCGCTATCTGGCAACGAAACGCAAGGTATAAATGCCAACAAAAAGCGAGAATAAAAGATCAAGCCTGAGCACCGCAAGGCTACGTGCTAGATTGCGCGCTGTTTACGTGATGCTCTCTCTAACTCCCTCAGCTTAGCTTCGTACTCTTCCTTAAGCTTCTTATACACCTCCTCCTTAACTTCTCCCTTCTTGTACATCTCGTTTTGTGTGGTTAAGTAGACCTTCTATTTCAAAAACTCTTCCACGCTTTTGAGTGAAACTTTAATCTCGATGCTGACGTTCAGCCAAAAACTTAGCTTTTCTATCCTTTCCGCTCTCGACCAAGATCCCTATAAGTGCTTACTCCTCCACCTTAGGCTTGACGGCAACTTCGACAATAGTCTCTCCATTTATGCTATAAGCATAGTCAGTCGTAACATAAAATTATAAGTAAGACTTAGTAAATCTCATTAATGCCCAGTAGGGGACTCCGGCTCGAGAGATGTTTTGCTATTGTGCTGATTATTACCTATTTTACAGTAACACTTTTGACGACATTTGTTCTCGCTCAACCGGAACCCAGCTCTCCCGAGCAAGAATGGTACCCTCCAGAGCCTGTGGAGGGAAGCGCTACTTTTCCAAGTTATAGTTGCATAGCTGTTGGTACAACGTCTGTCCCTAGCCCTGGAGCCCTCCGGATAGAGCTTATCGATAGGAATGGGAGAGTAAGAAGAGAGTTCTATGGAGACGAGCTTTTCTATCTGCGTTTCGTTTCGCCCTATAGCACCTTTTACCTCTACCTATACGAGTGGTACCCGCCGGGCAATGTTCCTTCGGGTCACTGGCTGATTTTCAGTGCTGGACCATACAGCCCGGGAGCGGGCGCTATAATGAACTTAGGTTACTTCCAACCGGAGCAAGGGGAGCCGGAAGGGCAGCACGTTTGGAAGCTCTGGCTCTTCGACCCATCCAGTAGAAGCTGGTCATCGGGTATTGTCAGGTTCAACTATTTCCGCTACCCGAGGGCTAGGATAGAGGGAGTTGACCTTCCGCAGATCCTCTACGTCGGGCAGAGCTACAATATGAATGTGCGCGTAAAAAATACGGGCGAGGTGGACTACACATACACGGTTGAGGTCGAGGGGGCTGGTCTAGTTTTCGGGGCTCGGGAGCAGAGTGTTCGCATCCCAGCAGGCTCCACCGCTACTGTTATCTTCACCTTTAACCTGGTAAGCCCTGGTACTCCTTCAGTTACCGTAAGGGTGAAGAGCAATGGCGAGATTGTGGACTCGAAGACCACGCAGCCTACAACACATGTTCTGAGGCCTGGCCCGATGGCGCCCAGCGATGTTTCTCCTGTGACCTTTAGGGAGGGTGAGGAGCAGGCTGTATCTTTCTCGTTCGTTAACAGGGGTGGGGGGGAGGCTAGAAGCGTGTCAGCTAGGCTCGAGGCCCCTGGCTTCGTTTTGGTTAAGGGTACGGACTTCTCGCCGAATGTACCTGCTGGCGGGACTGGGAGGGTGTCCTTCACGGTGAGAGCAAGCGAGGGCGGGCGTAAGACATTTCGAGTTGTGATATCATACGCGGATGCTGCAGGCAAAACTTACGAGGATGTGCTAGAGGAGCAAGTACTTGTCCTCGTGAAGTTGAAGCTAGAGCCGAGAACCCTTAAAGGTGAAAGCCTCCCAGTTCAGCTGAAGGTGGGTGATGAGAAGACAACAATATTCGAGAGATGGGTGGACCCCACAGCAGCTATCCACGTTGAAGCACCCGAAGTTGTCGAAGGGAGGGGTGTAAGGTACGTCTTTAAAGCTTGGAGCGATGGCACCACTTCCCCCATTAGGGATATCATGCTGATAAAGTCCGCGAGCATCACCGCGATGTACCGAGTTGAATACCTCGTCACAGCAGAATCCGAGTACGGAGAGGTTTCAGGTAGTGGGTGGTACGAGGAGGGTTCGCAGGCGATAATTAAGGTGTATCCGAGCTCGGTGGGTTTCGGTGTGGAACAGGTGTTCGAACGCTGGGAGGGTGAAAACGGGGAGCTTGTGTCGCGAGACCCTGTTGTAACAGTAACCGTTGACCGCCCTATCAAGCTTAGAGCGGTGTGGAGAACTTATTACTCGGGAATGATGGTTCCCTTGCTAGCGGCCGTTACTGTTGCAGTAACGGTAATTCTTCTTAATAGAAGAAGAGCAAGATCGTCACCTTCACCTCCACCATAGCTTTTTTATTTTTTGGAGTTCTCTCTTCAGTGAGGACACTTTTCTGAAGTTAAAAATTTAAGCGGATGCTTTTTAACACATGACTCTTTGAGCTTCTAAAAGTATCCTAAAGAGCTAGAAGCTCTTCCACTCCTAGATGATCTCTATAACCTCCGCTAGCTTTTACTCGCAGCAGTTCGCGATTCTTTCAGAACTTAATAAGTGGCTCTAGTTTGCTCCGCTCTTTACCCTGCCAGCCTATTGCTTATGAAGTTCCTAATCGCACGATTGAGCACAAAGGTCCTCGAGGTCGATGAGCTTCACGTTCTCCTCCGCTTCGAATGTGAACCCGCTCCTCGAATAGAGGAAGTAGACTTCCTTCCGCTCTTCAATCTTCCAATTGAATGCTTCAGCTTTTCTTTCCAGTTCTCGGAGCACAGACTTGTCCAGAGGATGCTTCGACCACCTCGCTTCCATGAAATAGGTTACTTTATTCTTCTCATCGATCGCTACCCCATCTATTTCCACGTCGCCCTTCCACCACCTACCGGCTTTCACCGCGGGCACCTTGCGAGAAAAATGTTCGAGAGCTAAATCCTCGAAGACGGCAGAAACGTACACGTCCAGCTGCTCTGCAATCCTAGAAGCGACGCGCTCGACCTCGCCGAGCTCCAGCAGATATAAGTTGGGTCTCACGAACTTGAACCAGAAGCGGAGGAGGTTGTCCTTTATCCGGTACCTAGCTCGACCGCGTCTCCCCTCCTCCAGCAGAGGGTAGCTCCTCTCCACAATATCGAGCAGAGTCTCTAGGATCCTCATGTACTTAGGCAGCTCACTCGAGGATAACCCGCACTTCGACGCGATCTCGCCGAGAGTCGTAGCGCCTGATGCCATAGCCTCCAGGATCGACATGTACCTTAAGGGCTCTCTCGTCTCGGTCGCCAGCAGAAAGTAGGGTTCCTCGCGTAAAGGCCCCCCATGTTCTAGAATAAGGCCCTTAACGTTCTCCATTAGGCTTTTGGAGCTGTCGAGAAGAGAGAGGTAAGCGGGGGTTCCTCCGAACACGGCGTACGCCCTGACTTTATCCTCGCAAGACCATCCGGGAGTGAACTCCTTTGCGCATGAGAAAGCGAAGGGTTTCACCTTAAGCTGCCCAGTGCGCCTGCCGAAAATGGGGGATGATGAGAGAGCAGTTCTCTCGACTACACCGACAGAGGAACCGCTCAGAACAAGGAAAATCTTCGTTCCACTTAGAAGTTCGTCCCAAGCTGCCTGTAGCTCCATCAGGAAAGCTGGATCGTGCTCCGCCAACCGCTGGAACTCATCGATCACAACGATCAGCCTGCTTTCCCTGCATTGCTCTGCAATATACTTGAACAATTCCCTATAGCTGCGTAAAAGAGGAGGGTAAACGCCCAGCTGCTCGCCTATAGCCTCAGACAGCTCCTGAAGGATATCGCCCAGCTTAGTTACCACGAAATACACGCCCCTCTTTCCGGAGAGGAACCTCCTCAGCAGGAATGTCTTACCAACTCTCCTACGTCCGTACACAACCAAGAGCTCAGCTCTACCCGATAGGAACTTCCTCTCCAGGAAGGTCAGCTCCCTGATCCTATTTATGAATGTGTTCATCATGATCGCATTCATGATGAACATGTTCATAAACATTACCCCAAACCGCGCGTAGGAGCTCGTCTCCTTAGTGGGCTTCCAGAAAATTAGGTGAAAAGTCTGCCCCCCGAAGGGTGGTTCCCGGGTCGGGGGTTACAATCTTCGGCGGGTGCTACTCGGTTGCGGTCTATTATCAGGAGGGCCAGCCAGCGAGATCATACAATGCACCTTAATAGCTGAGGGCTTCAGCTTCCCTGCGCTTCATTCACTGCCCTGGCTTCAACTCCCCAACATCGGTGGACTTGCTCGAGAAGGCCACCACCAGAGAGGCGCAGCGATCAGCTTACTACCGTACGAGCTAGTCCCCGGGATCCCAGGTTACGGGGGGGTGCAGCGCATGGCTTCAGAGGCTTTTACAAGGCCGTCGAGCTCCCCTTTTATTCAACCCGTCGAGAGAATTACGAAGGTGACCTGAGTGAGCTGGGTGAGCGAGGCCCCTTCTTGATCACGAAGTCCACTTTCCCCTGGCTTCACGGGCACCTCCACCACGGGCTCGCCGGACAGCCCGACGCGACCGGGATCCAGCCACTCCACGCCCTCAACGCCTAGAGAAACCAGGCCGGCACCCTTAACCCTCACGAGGAGCCTACCCCACTCACCATCGTAGGGGCTGGAATACTCTACACCGAGAATACTTGGAGCATCAGCAACTCCAGGCTCGGCAGCCTTAACCCCCTAGCCTCCTGCCTTTTTAGCCTCAGCCTTCC
>JAVCBY010000110.1:0-15906 GCA_037917625.1 Thermoproteota archaeon
GTGCTATATGAGGTTATATCGAGGGGGACTAGTGAAGTTAGGGTATCTAGAAGGAGGAGGAAGGCTCTAGATTAATTTCGGTGATGGAGATGCTGCCATCTCAATTGCTGAGGGGGAAGGTAGTCGGGGGCAAGCTCTCGCTCAAGTGGGCTCTGGGTAGCGAGGAAGAGCTCGAGTTAGCTGAGGATCTAATAAGGATTTTCAAGATCGGGAGGAAGCTCGATGAGATAGAGGAGGAAGAGGAGGAGATAGAGGATTATTACTCAGGTTTATTCGATTACAAGTTAGTGAGGGGTTTATACATAATATTACTGAGGAAGGGGAGGTTTGAGGGGCCTGAGAGCTTTCTAGATCCTTTGGAGGCCAGGAGGAGAGTTTACAAGATCGTGAATAGAGAGTATCATGGATTCGTCAGGTATGAGGAGAGAGCTGATGCCATAAGGAGAGCTGCTGAAGAGATAGGCATGAGTGAGGATGAATTAGAGAGATCTTTATGGGCTGATTTTGAGCTAAGGCTCGTCGATTTCGATGAGCCTGAACCTGAGGATCTATTGAAGGAGTACAACTTAGCTCTACTCCAGACAGCTCTATTCAAGTCCTTGAGGATGCACTTACTCACCTCCTCTTCTGGAGGGGAGGTGAAGCTCTTGCTCAGAGCTCTCAAGGGCTTGGGCCTAATGTATACAGCTAGCAAGGGGGATAAGCTGGAGCTCACTATAGACGGTCCGGCATCGATACTCAAGCTAACCACTAAGTATGGGGTGGCGATGGCTAAGCTAATTCCATTAATAGTGAGGATGAGCGATTGGTATCTGAGGGCTGATATCCTAAGGAGGAAGATGATAAAGTTGGAGGTCTCCCATAAGATGAGGCATCTATTCCCAGAGTCCGAAGTCACTATCGAGTACGATAGCTCTATCGAGAGGGAATTCCCTCGCATATGCCCAAAGGGATGGAATGTCTACAGGGAGCCGGAGCCCCTCCTATCAGGTAACTCCATCATAATCCCTGATTTCATGCTGGAGAAGGGGAAGATTAAGATATACGTAGAGATAATGGGGTTCTGGACCCCTGAGTACGTCGAGAGGAAGATAGAGAAGTTGAAGGACGTGAGGGAACCCATTCTGATAATAGCTAGGAGGGATCTCATGTGCTCTAGGGTAGAGAAGATCAAGAAGGATATCCTATACTTCGACAGGAAGATAGATCCTACAGATTTAGCTAAGAAGCTCAAGGAGATAGAGGATAGATATTGGTCCGATGAGAGAGATAAAATTAGAGAGGAGATAGCTAGCTTGAGGATAGATGGTAAATTTTTAGAGGTAAATAAGCTGAAATCTATCTTGGGGATAACGGAGGACCGACTGAGGGAGGTATGCTGCCCTGAGGGCTTCGAGTTGATAGGGGATTACCTCATCTCTAAGGAAGCGATCTCATCATTGAGAGAGGAAGTCATGAGGAGGAGGCCAGCGAAAGTAGGGGAGCTGAAGAGGATATTAGCTGATATGGGACTTCCCATTGAGATAGCTACGTACGTCCCCGAGAGGATAGGGGTTAAAGTATCATGGGGCTCCTTAGATGAGGATAGTGCTGATTTAACGTATTGATTTATATATTGAATATATAAGAGATAAAACACTAACTGCCCCCGCTGTGAGGTGAGCTGCATGAAGTGGGCCTCCCTGATCTCAATCTTACTCATAGCGATCCTGATCTTCGCAAGTCATCCACTCATGGAGGCTCAGCGGAAAGTGAGTTGCGTCCTAGTCTACTATCATAGCAAACCCATCCCTCCGGAGATCCTCAAAACGCATGATTGGATCATAGTGGACCCGGATAATCCGTACGTAAAGCCAAAGAGCGGGAGAGCGAAGCTCATAGCTTATATAAGTGTGGGGGAGATAGAGGATTACAGAAGTTACTTCGATGAGATAAAGAAGTATGCGATCGGCTATAACCCAGTTTGGGAAGCTTATGTAGCTGATGTTAGGAATCCTGAGTACAAGAGGTTCTTGATAGAGAGAGTAGCTAAATCTATAGTTGAGAAGGGTTTCGATGGCTTCCTCTTAGATACCCTAGATTCCTACAAGTTAGTCGCGAAGGAGGGTGAGGAAAAGAGTTTCGTGGATGCCCTAGCTGATTTCGTGATAACGCTGAAGAAGAAGTACCCGGATAAGCTCATAGTGATAAATAGGGGATTCGAGATATTCGATTATGTTCAGCAATACATAGATGGCTTCCTCTTCGAGGGCCTCTTCAGGAAATTGGATGAAGACCTGAATTACGTTTCGGTGAGCGAGGAAGAGAGATCTTATTACTTAAATAAGTTGAGATACATAAGTGAGAAGGTCCCAGTCATAATCGTGGATTACGTAGATCCTAGGGATAGGGGAGAAGCTATTAAGGTGATGAAGGCAATATTGGAGCTCGGCTTCATACCCTATATAGCTGAAAAAGAGTTATCTGAAGTGGGAGTGAATCCTTGCACCTCGGGGCTCGCTCGGACGGGGCCTAAGGTACTCATATACTTCGACCCTAGGTACGGGAGCAATTGGATAAGGAGCCCTGAGGAGTATAAAGAATATCTCTCATCTATATTCGATGAATATAACGTGAATTATGAGGTGGTAGATGCTGATTCTCTCGCGAAAATATTATCAACAAGCGAGAGAGCTATATTGATCCCCACGAGCGATGTCCTGCCTGATACAGTTTGGGATGGGACTGAGGATAGCTTAGTAGTGAGGTGGTTGAGGAAGGGAGGGACCATCGTATGGACTGGGGATTGGGAGTTCTACTACATAGGGCATAAGGGTTGGATCGAGCGTAAAGCTGGGATAGAGGAAGCTCCTTTCGGGAGGAAAGTCACCTCGGATAAAGCAGTTCAAGTCAGAGTTACTGAAGCTGGGAGGAAGTACATACCCAGCCTGAGGGGATTCGAGAGCATGAGGCCCTTCATAGCTCGGGAAATGCTAATAGAAGCTTATGGAGAATCTGGCGGGGCTTTCGATCCGGCAGCTTTAAAAGTAGGGGATGGTACCTTCATAAAGGTAGCATCCTCAACAGATTCCCTCGGGTTCCTCTACGTAGCTGAGCTCATCCTCAACAGATTCTACGGTTTGGGAGTTAAGCTATCTGAGGAGCCTAGAATAACTTTCTGCGGCATAGTCTACATACTCCCCTCTAAGGCCTCCTCCCCCAAGTGGCAGAGGGAGTATGGTGACAGGATATACTTCTACGTCAAGGAGAACTTATCAAAATATGTTAAAATAATAGATGAAGATTTAAAAATAATATCATCAGCTGGGTACAACTTCATAATATTAGTGATACCTTTAGATGAGGATCCCTTATTCCTAAGGAACCTCGAGTTGATGGATGAGCTCGCTCAAGGGAGGGGGCTGGGGATATTTTACGCTATATTCCCGAAGTGGAAGTATGGGAGTGAGTGGGATTACCTCTCAAAAGGGAGCAGAGTGAATTCAGCTTTACTAAAGCTCATGGATTTCCTATCGAATCTAAAGTCGACTCAGGGTATAGCAGTCTGGTACGGTTGGAAGGATAGGAAGTTCGATCCTAATGAGATGAGGGAGTTTTATTCATCCCTCCCGGAGAGGTTGAGGAGCATCTACTGGTTTTGGCTAGATGAAGCTTACGTAATTGAGGCTGTGAAATCTGGGCTCCCAGATGTGCCTGTGGTAACTGAGTTGTACGATCCCCTCGAGTTAGCGTTATACAGCAGGGCTTTCAAGAGGCAGATGATAGTGACGGGTATATGGGACGCTAAAAGCTCTTCTTCTTGGTTGGAGAGGATGAGGGAGAGGCTAGGGCTAGGGGCCAGCGACAGGATAGTGGGAGTGTGGATATTCGATGATACGAACGATGGCTTCGGGGAGAAGTACAGGGCTTACATAAACGGGGAGCTCTCCAGCCCTATAAAGCTGGAGAGGATAGGGGATGCCTTAATAATCCCATCCTTCAGCGTCGGATCTGAGGTAGACTTAGCGATAGTGAGGAAGCACTTTCCGGATGCTTTGATATCAAACGGAGGAACTATAGTAGTTGGAGGGCCCCGATCCAATAGATGGAGTAAGATCGAATGGGTATCGTTCACAAAGGATTTTATGATAGTGAACGGGACTGAGTACAGGAGCTCGTGGGGTAAGATGGATCACTGCTTAGTGAAGTTGAGCGACAGAAGGGTTTATGTGATGGGGACTCACAGGTTCGGGACTGAGGCTTGCTTGATTATCCTACCGGAATTGGGGCAGCGTAGCTACGCTATAGCTAGATGGATGGATAGTAACGGGAACGGCATCGTGGATAGAGATGAGATAAAAGTGCTGGGGAGCGGATGAGGAATTACTTCCTCAATCTGAATATCCTCAACTTTGGCTTTTTCGTCTCGATGGGCTCTAGTACCAGTTTCAGAGGTATCTCCTTCCTAAGAACTAAGTCTATTACTGAGCTGAGTTGGAAGAGTACCTCCTCTTGCTCGCTAGATTCTATAGCTCCTGGTCTAACTTTCCTGACTTGATCTATAGCTGCTTTAGGCATCATCCCCTTGAATATGAGGTAAGCTGCGGCCACAGTGCCAGCCCTCCCCACACCAGCGAAACAATGAACAGCTACTGGCTTTCCCTTAGTAGCTCTCGAGGAGATCCATGTTAGTAAATCAATCAATTCCTTGATATCGGGAGCGCTTTTAGGCTCTACCGGTAGGAAATAGAATTCCATACTTTCTGAGATCACATTAGCTTCATACGTGAGTATACCTCCCCAGAAAGGGTATATCTCCCTCTCAGTCGCTAAGCAAACGATAGCCCTTATCCCCAGAGATTTAATTATCCTTAAGTCTTCCTTCTTCACTGGGATCCTCGATATAGCTATCTCGTTAGGGATCACCCAGGTTATCAGATCGATCCCCTCTTACCGCCGTTGGTTAGCTCTTAGGAGCTCCAAAGACGGGGCATCTCCGGGGGGTCCTCGGAGGGAGTGCCAGATTAATCCCCCTGCCCTCGTCCCCCTTATGGGGTCATGGATGTATCCGCATACGCAACATTACCTTATAACGTTATATCACATCAGATATTTATCTGAAGAGAGCCCTGGAGAGGGCTAGCTTCCTCACGAGCTCGCTCCGGTCATCGGAGAGCTTAACTAGTACTTCGAGCGGGGTAGATGGATTGAGAGCAACTGCCAGTCTTATCTCCTCATCTTCCTCCTCAGCGAGCTTCTCGAGGATCTTAGCATCAGTACTCGGATCTAAGGCTACCCTCAACTTCATGAGGGGAGTGGGCCTCTCAGATAGTTTAGCCATGAGCTCCATGTTCAATTCAGGATTGTAGAGTAATGCATCCCTCACTTCTTCATTATCATCAGCTGCCAATCTCTTCAGTGTTTCAAGGCTCGTCCTAGGATCTGAAGCAGCTGAAACCCTCAGATAGACGTTAGCGGACCTCGATAATTCATCGAGAACTTCTGAAGTAGCATTAGGGTTCATAGCTGCTACTTTCTTGATCTCCAAGTTATCCGACTTAACTAAGCTTAAGAGCAAATCCTTAGGGCAATTCTTGTTCTCAGCTACAGCCAACTTAATATCATCGTCACCTTCCTTAACTAGCCTCCTCAGAGTAGCCTCAGGAGCGCTCGGGTTTGATGCGACGGCCTTCGGAAACTCCTCAGCTAATTTCATCAATATCTCCGGGGGAGAGGATGGATTTGATGAGACAGCAGCCCTCACATTCGGGCTTTTATCTCTAGATAATTTCTCCAATAAACCCCTTGGGGCTGATGTGTTAGATGCAACGCCCCTCCTCACCCACTCACTTTCATGATAAGCTAACTTCTCCAAAATCTCCTTCTTAACGGCTGGGTTCTTAGCTAAAGCCTCAAGGACGTAGATCGATCCGTTATTTGCCAACTTCTCCTGTACATCCTCCGGGATCATCTTATTACTTGCCACAGATGCTCTAACGAGTTCCTCGCTATCCTCAGCCAGATGCTTCAGTAAGTGAGTGGCTGATGGATTCGAGGCGAGCGAGGCCCTAACCTCCGGTGATGGATCCTCAGATAGATGAGAGAGAGCATCAATTGGAGTTTTAGGATTGGAAGCAACAACTCTTCTGACTTCCTCGCTCTTATCAAGCGATAAAATACTCAAAATCTCAGGATATCCTAATTCCGCTAGTTTAGCCCTTACCTCAGCCTTAGGATCCCTCGAAAGTTCATCTAAAACATCCCTAGGCACATTGGGGTTCTCGAGAACAGCCCTTCTGACGCGCGGTGATGGATCATTTGAGAGCTCCCTGATCTTATCGGGAGGGCAATTCGGATGGGAAGCCACGTATATCTTTATCCCCTCATCACCCGAATCAGCTAGCTTACTGAGGACCTCAGGGGGAGTCCTGGGGTTCTGAGCTAAGAGCCGCCACAACCCCTTGTCCTCGAGTTTGGAAATTGAAATGAGAAGCTCGGGTGGGGACCTCGGATTCGAGGCTACTTTCCTGAAGAGGGTCAGTTTCATCGTGCGTAGATGCGCACCTACAAAATTTAAATTTGTATATCCCTCATGAATCTTCGTATAATGGGTCCCCTCAGTTCTTCAATATTTTTGATGAACAATTTATACTCTCCTCGGAACTTCGTTAATGGAGCGTATGAACAGGTATAGCCATCGAATTCCCTTAAATGACATAGTTTAATAGGATCTCTCAATTTTCTAATGACAGCGTTTTCCGTCTAAGTCGTGAGGAGTAGCCCCAGATTCGTCGGGCATAGTGCGAGCGATCAGTTGAGCTCCAAATAAATTTTCTCTTATGATTGCGGAGCCTTATGTACCCGGATCTCCAAGGTAAGATAGTCATGACGGGAGCAGCTGGTGGCATAGGTTTAGCTACAGCGAGGAGGTTCGTCGAGGAGGGTCTAAGGTCTTCATAATAGATGTAAATGAGGAGGCCTGAAGAGAGTACTTAGGGAGAATCCCGGGATCTCTGGAGGGGCAGTGGCTGATGTCTCATCCCCGGATCAAGTCTCCAAAGCATTCTCTGAGGTGGAAATGGTGCTAGGAGGTTTAAATGTGCTGATAGCTAATGCTAGCATAAGCTACAGGACCCCCTTCTTGAACATAAGCTATGAGGAGTGGAGGAGGGTCATAGATGTCAACTTGACAGGCGCTTTCCTCTGCGCTAAGGAGGCTACAAGGATGGAGAAGCAGAGGGAGGGGGTCATACTATTCACGGCATTGACTAACGGTATGAGGGGTCATCCTTATTACGCTCACTACAACGCTTTCAAAGCGGGACTGATACTCCTAGCCAAAACTTTAGCTTTGGAGTTCGCTCCTTGGCTCAGAGTAGTGGCTGTCTGCCCAGGTTACGTACTAACTCCCATGCAATTAGCTGAGTATACCCCGGAGATGATAGAGGAGGTAAATAAGACGATACCCATCGGGAGGCACGCATCCCCTGAGGAGATAGCTGCCCTCTTCGCCTTCTTAGCGAGCAAGGAGTCCTCTTAATAACTGGGACGTGCGTAGTCATAGACGGAGGTGAGACCGCTAGATGAAGATCACTCGAACTCTATAGTTGCGGGAGGCTTATCAGTTACATCATAGAGGACTCTGGAGACCTCAGGGACCTCCGATATTATCCTAGTTGAGATCCTCCTGAGCCTCTCGTAGGGCACCTCGACGAATCTAGCGCTCATAGCGTCCTCAGATGAGACCACCCTCAGAGCCACTATATAGCCGTAAACTCTCTTCCCATCCCTTATCCCAGTCGCTCTCGCATCTAAGAGGACAGCGAAGCTCTGGAAGGACTCTATGTCTGATGTCTCCTCCTCGACTATCTCAGTCACCTTCCTGAGGAGCTCCAGCTTCTCCCAAGTCACCTCCCCCACTATCCTTACCGCTAACCCCGGCCCTGGGAAAGGCTTCCTCTCGCATATCTCAGCCGGTAGCCCGAGCTTCCTAGCTATCAATCTGACTTGCGGCTTATATAAGTCTTTTACAGGCTCTATAAGCTTGAACCCGTACTTATCAGCTATCCCGAGCTCCTCGAGTACGTTATGCTGAGTCTTTATGCCACCGACTGTCTCCACTATATCTGCAGCTATAGTCCCCTGGACTAAATACTTCGCATTCATCTCCCTGATTATCCTCCCTAAGACCGTGTAAAACGCCTCTCTGAATGCTTTTCTCTTCTCTTCTGCATCTACTTTACCCTTCAAAGCTTCTAAAACATCTTTCTTAGCGTCGTAAATGAATGCGGATAAGCCGAGCTCATTCAAGATTTTCTGGACTCTCTCGGGCTCACCCTTCCTCCTCAGGCCATCGTCTATGTAAACAGCTTTTATAGGCCTCCCTAAGGCTCTAGCAACTAATACAGCAGATACTGTACTATCTACACCACCAGAACATGCTGCTAGGACTTTATCGCTCTCCTCAGGCCTCAAAATCCTCTTTATATCGTTCAACTTGGACTCTATGTACTCCTCAGGATCGAACCGCATAATGAGACTTCGAAGCCTCATTTAAAATCCTTACTTCGAGTTCGATAAGGCCCCAAGATTCAAGTAATATCACTCTAATTCTGACCTCTTATCTACCTTATTTCACTTCAGTTAAGTTCAAGCATGGCTTATCTCCCTTCTTTTAGCGATCCCTTATGATTTATCATTACTTGAGCGACCTAATTTCATGACCCTCAATCTAACTTCAGCTCAATTCCACCTAAACATTTATTAGAGGATTAATCGATATTGCTGGGGGAGATCATCAAGAGAAAAGTCCTCATATCAATATTAATATTACTTACATCCTCAGCATCCCTCTACTTCTTACAAGATGTGGAAGTGAGAGAGGGTTACCTCCTCTCCCAAGATGCGATGCTCAGATATATATCTTGGTCTCCGAGGGCCGAACCCAAGGGTCTAGCTGTCCTTTACCACGGGTTCGGTGGGAGCTCGGAGATGATGGGGTGGATCGGTTTCGAGCTAGCTCGCCGGGGCTACTTAGTCGTTTCTTATGATGCGAGAGGCCATGGTAAAAGCTCTTCCTCACTATCTTATGATAGATCAGTTTTATTACAAGATTTTCGATTAATAAATGAGGAATTTAACTGTAGTAGCGGGGAGATCTTACTCATAGGTCACAGTATGGGGGGCAGGGCTGTGCAAGAGCTAGCCCCCCTCGTCAAACCCTCTAAGATAGTAGTAATAGCATCTCCACCATTAGATGAGAGCGTAAGTTCAAAGCTCTTAGTTCTAGCTGGTTTAGATGAGATATTCCCTAGTAATATGGTAAGGGGGCTAAATAGTTGGCATGTTCACGTCTCAGCTTTCGATGACCACTTGACAATCCTATACAGCCCAAATTCTATTGAAAAAATCGTTAGTTGGCTTTCCGGGGATTCTAAAACTACAGTACCTTTGAGACTAGCTCTCACACTTATTTCAAGTTTATCAGCGATCTCAGTTCTCATTTTACTCCCGCTAGCATTGATAGAGAGATTAGAAGCTAAAAGTGAGCCCGGTAAAAGGATATCAGCGAAAGTCCTGCTAATCTTAGTTTTATTCGCTCCAATTTCCTCCATATTTTTAATCTCGCTCACTAAACTTCTGAGAGCTCCTATCGCTAGCTTCATACTCGGGATATTCTACAGTCAAGCTCTAGGACTCACTCTAATATACAGGAAAGATTTATCGAGAGTGAAACGGATATTCGGGGAGATGAAGTTTTCATCTTTAGGCTCAGCTATGCTGCTAGCTTTCTTTGCTTACTTAATGATGCATTTTTCCCTGCAACCTTTCCTCAACGTAGAGCCGAGCGTTTTCAGGCTTCCCCTGATAGTAGAGCTCTCGCTCCTCTTCATCCCAGCGGTCCTCATATTTGAGACCTTAACCCCTCACGGAAGTATTCAGCTAAATTTCCTTCAGAGGCTCACCTTAATGCTAGTGAGCTTCATAACAGCTTCACTCGTGCTTCAGATCCTCGTAGGTGGGGGGTATGCGGGTTACTTCCTCATAGTGATGTACATGAGCCTCATATTGCTCATCCCCATAGAGCTTCTAGCTTCAGTCCTAGCCTCGAGAGGGGTAGAAGCTCTCAATCCCATCTGGATATCGATAGTGCTGAGCCTCCTGTTAGGAGCTGTAACTCCTATAACGTGACTATCGATACTATAGATAATCAGCGGGGATCTTCCAAGTGAATGCCTTTACTCCACTTTGGCCTCCCCCAGGGGCTCCTTCGGGATTCTCACAAACTGTAACACTTATCTGTAATACTGAAATCGTAACACATATAAATTATTCCTCTGGACAGCGGGTCATTACGCTCCCTTCAAGCAGTAAGATGTAAATTTATTTCATTTAAGATTATATTTAAATTAAATAAAATTAAATAAGCTAAAATAGAATATTCGGATAAATTTTAGATCAAATATGGGATGTAGAATGCCTAGAAGGTCTCAATATTCTTGAGGAGGATCTCCTCTCTAAAAGGCATTCCTTCGATTAAGGGATTGCAAGCTCTTAAGCTGAGTTTCACTACTATTCAGCTCTATTTTGTGGATATTATTCGAGATCAAATATCATTTGAGAACTTTTTATAGTATCCTCTCTCAGTTCGATTGTGGAGAGAGGTTACGATCCCATAGCTCTCGCTGAGGTCACTAGGAAGATCGTTGAGAGGAATGGAAGTAGGAAGTACTACAGGTTCAGGGGAGGGAAGTGGTACGGAGGGATAGCCACTGCTGATTGCGTCGGTTGCAACCTAAGATGTGTCTTCTGCTGGAGCAATAGGCCGAGGGATGATCCAGCTATGAGCTGGGGGTTCTACAGCCCTGAGAGCGTCTACCTCAACTTAGTGAGTATAGCTGAGAGGAGGGGCTACAGGCTGCTCAGGGTATCGGGAAACGAGCCTACTATATGTTGGGATCACTTAATCAAGATTCTCGAGCTCGTAGAGGGGGATGGACGCTTCAAGTTCATCCTAGAGACTAACGGTACGCTAATAGATGAGGGTAAAGCTGAGGATCTCTCTAAGCTCAGGAGGGTTCACGTTAGGGTATCGTCGAAGGGGACCTGTGAGGAGGAGTTCGGCTTACTAACAGGAGCGAGGCCTGAGGCTTTCGAGCTGCAGCTCAATGCATTGAAGAATTTAGCTGATCATAAAGTCTCAGCTCATCCAGCTGTAATGCTCTCCTTCTCAAGTGAGGAGAACTTGAGGAAGCTCATTGAGAGGCTGAATGAGATAAATCCAGCTTATGTGAGGGAGCTAGAGGAGGAATACGTCTTCTTATATCCTCACGTCAAGGAGAGATTGAGAAGAGCTGGAATAGTGCCTAGAGTAGCTTATGAGCCTGATAGAGTGCCTGATCTTGTATAGGGGGTAATAACAATATCTAGAGAGGCTCCTTGAGTGAGTCGTTAATGGCATGTCCTCAGAGCATTCGAAAAGCTCACCTCTAGATAGTTAATGCCACCTTCAGAAAGCTGAAGGTTAAATTGGGGATGAAAACTCGCGAGGGAATCCCGGAAATATCACAACTGAGAGCCCTACCCTTTAGTCGGGGAGCATCATGCCCACTGGGGCCTAAAACTATTAGCCTCTAAATTTTGAAGAGAAGGATGAGAAGAGACATAAGATCCTTTACATGAAATTCTGTCATGCATTGTGAGAGAAGATGAGAAGAGGGTATTATTTAGGATATATGCTTTAAGAGGGGAGAGATAAGGAAGAGAAAGATAGAAGAAGATTTTGATGTATTCTAAACTTATACTCGTAGACCTCTGCCCTCTCAATGAGCGGTGTGACATAAAAAGAGGATCTCTTCAAGTTATATCCAGCTTAACTTAAGAGGGATGTCTCCCATAGAGGAGCGGCCGTATCAATATTCGAGAAATTTTGTTGAGGGCCTACGATAGTAGATTTGTTTATCTGCGATTTCGTTGAGGCTGGTGGTCCCCTGGAGAGTGTCAAAATTAGGGAAATTCATGAGCCCAATTATCTTACTATTAGTCATAAATGAGGAGAAGCTTTAATAGAGCTCTCCTCACATGAGCTTGTGGGTATCGCATACATCCTAGATATGAGAGTGGCTGAGGATTGGCTCAAGCTAGTGAGGAAGTTTGAGGAGATATTGAGGAATAGGATTGGGGAAAAGGTCGTGAGGATAATAGCTAGATCTTCACCAGACGATTTAATCTATGGAAGCAATGTAGCAATCGTAGTGGAGAAAGCAGATGCCAACTTGATCAAAGAAGTGAGCAGAGCTGCTTTAGATGCGATGGAGGAAGTTGGGATCGATGGATTGAGCCCCATAACTATATCAGAGGGGGATCCGATGGAGCATGCCTTCATGGGAAGGTACGGGGAGAGGGCTTTGGAAGGAGAGGATTGGCTCAGGCTAGTGAGGAAGTTTGAGGAGATATTGAGGGAGAGAATTGGGGAAGAGTTCATCAAGCTCTTGGCGAGGCCCTCCCCAGATGATTTAGTCTATGAGAGTAACGTAGCTGTCGTTGTGAAGAGAGCTGATCTCAACACGATGAGGGAAGTGAGCAGAGCTGCTTTAGATGCGATGGAGGAAGTCGGGATCGATGGATTGAGCCCCATAACTATATCAGAGGGGGATCCGATGGAGCATGAGTTTGGATAAGGTGAGGTCCCTCTTAAAGCAAGCTGAGGAGGACCTGAGGGTAGCATGTTACGATAAGTGCATCAGCTCCTCTTACTTCTCCTGCAGAATGATTGTGGAGATATTCTTAAGGAGTGAGAAGATAGAGCATCTGCCGAGGAGGGACGATAAACTCGCTAATTTACTGAGGAACCAAGGGCTGAGGGAAGAAGCTGACATACTCCTGTTCCTCTACGATATGAGGAAGAGAGCTGATTATGGGTGGAGCATAGCGGGAAAGGAGGATGCTGAGGAATCATTGAGGGCAGCCAAGATCTTGATAAGCTCTATCTCCGAGAGGATGGAGTTTAAACTCATTTGATTATCGGACCCCATAAATTTATTTTTAAAGGCGGGGGTAGATGCATGTGGAGTTCAGGTATTTAGGCGATGTTAAGGTCTCTGAAGTCGGCTTGGGGACCTGGCAGTTCAGCGAGTCCTGGGGTGTAACTAATTATGAGCTCGCTAAATCAATCGTTGAGAGAGCTTTAGATGTGGGGATAAACTTCTTCGATACAGCAGCTGTCTACGGGAGGGGGATGAGCGAGAGGTTCTTGGGTCAAGCCCTAAAGGAGCTTGGGGAGAGGGAGAACGTAGTAATAGCTACTAAGATACCCGGGGAATTCTTATCGAGGCATGACGTATTTAAAGCGACTAAGAGATCTATGGAGAGGTTAGGAAGCTACATAGATTTGATGCAAGTACACTGGCCTCCCTGCTGGGATAACATACCTACTTGCGAGTACATGAGAGCTTTGGAGGAACTAGTCCACATCGGAGCGATAAGGATGATAGGGCTCAGCGACTTCCCTCCAGAGTTGATAGAATCAGCTTGGTCTTGTCTTTCGACTGAGGATATAGTGAGCATTCAAGTGAAGTACAACTTAGTTGAGAGGGATGCCGAGAAGGAGATAATTCCTTACGCTGAGGCGTATGGCTTGAGCGTTCTAGCTTGGTCCCCTCTAGCTAAGGGAGCTCTCTCAGGGAAGTATAAGCCTGAGGACCTACCGAAGTTCAGCGATGTGAGGGAGGGCTCAGCTATATTCCACTCGGAGAACTTCAAGCATGTTTATGAGATAGTGAAGATATTGGAGGAGATAGGAGCTAAGTACGGGAAGAAACCATCTCAGGTAGCTTTGAAATGGCTCCTAATGGCTAGTGAGAAAGTTATAGTTATACCTGGAGCTAAGAGCCCCGATCAAGTCGAGGATAATGCTGGGGCATCCGGTTGGAGTATGAGCTTGGAGGATTGGATGAGATTGGAGGAGGAGAGCGGTAAGATAAGGATAACTAGAGTGCTCTGGTAATGAGCTCCGAGAGTTGAGGGTTTAAAGTTATCTCAAGCTCATAACATGTTGATAGTTCATCTCTTGATCATATGACTGGCTTTAGCAGACCTCTTTTTCCCAAAAGCTCCTCATCATATGTGACGAGCGTCGCATCAATTATCTCAGCTAATGCAACATATACTGAATCGTATACCGTTAGATCGTTCTCAAAAGCTATTTCAACAGCCCTCTCCAGGAGTTCCTCAAGATCATGAACGATGAGCCCTATCCTCATCGAAGCTAGCTTTTTCAATTTCCTTAAACTTCGAGAGCATCCATAAGTCCCTCTCTAAGTTAGTCTCTATGCTACAATCTACTTAAGGCTCATAACTCCTTAAGGTAGAGATCATGGATGCTTGAACCCTCAGCCACTTGGGAATTGCGAGAGTATAGCCCATTGAGAAAGAGGAATAAGGGACGAGAAGAGCTCTCATACAGCGAATATGGTCCAATAGATACAGCTGAGATTATCGGGCTACATCATGCGTGACTTCCCGGAGGAATTTGAGATTCACCCATATCGCCTCAAGAGTAGATCTTAATATCTACCTTGAGGTAGTCCTCACATGGGTTACGTAACGGTATCCACGAAAGTGAAGAGGAGCTTGGTCGAGAAAGCGAGGAAGTATGGGGTAAACCTAAGTGAACTCATGAGGAGGGCTATTGAAGAGGAAGTGAGGAGGAGGGAGATAGAATGGTCTCTAGTTGTGATGGAGGAAATTTCTAGTAAAGAAAAATTGGATAAGCGATCAAATGAACTCATCAGGGAATTCAGGGATTCTAGGGGTAAGATGGGAGCATGAAGGTAGTGATAGATGCCAGCGCTATGGGTTCTGAGCTATGTAGTCTTTGAGACTCACATAGCTGGGATTCATCAGCTAGCTCCTCTCAAGCTCATTGGAGCCCTCATAAGCCTCCTGTCAGGGTGAACCCGCTCCAAGCTTCATCAGCTCATCGAGGAGCCTTCTTGGAGGAAGCTCCATCTGAAGGATATTTTGCTCCTTTCGGGGCATTAACCCCACATCCGGAGCAACTCCTAGTTTTTCGAGTTGAGGAACAACTTTATGCTATAAATCAAGAGGTCTATAAATCTATCTATTTTTGAACTGTTAACTACGGCCGTTCTCACCTGAGGGCAGGGTGGAGGGTAGAGGATTGTAGTTACGATGCTTACGCTTGAATTCATCGGCTCTGATAAGGGATCTAAAGTGAGGGAATTACTGAAGAAGGGAGGCACACTCCATCGGTAGCCTTGACTGAGATCTCTAGGAAGTACTTGAGGGAATTGCCTGGAGACTGTCAGGAAGAGGCTCCTCTATTGAGGCGACGGAGATCACTCAAATAGCAGTTGAGATCCACTGAAGGCTGAGAGGTATATCATGAGCTCCTTCAACTTTCCAGAGGGACCGAGGGAAAAGGCTGAGCTTAGCTGATGCTATCGTTTACTCATCACACCTCCTGGACACGAACTCGTAACTGTAAGCAGGGCTACCTCACGTACTTTACATAGTAGACTGATAATAGCTTTAATTAATGATCATTCTCTGTTAAAATATAAAAATATTCAAGCCTTGAGGGATTGAAATCTCACTTAAGTGAGAATTCTACACGATATCCTCTAAAAACAGTATCTCGACATCGAACTCCTCCCTCGACATCTCCCTGAGAAGTTCTTCCTCCCTCCTCGCGAAAACAGCTGGCACTTCCATTTTCTTAGCGAGAGCTAATGTAAAACAATCTGAGAGAGAAATTCCTCTCACACTTGGACTCGCTGAACTGCCAGGTCCCCAACCCGACTTCCTCCATCGCATCTAAAGCAGCTCTGCTCACTTCCCTCATCATGTTGAGATCAGCTCTCTTCACAACGACAGCTACGTTACTCTCATAGACTAAATGATGAG
>JAVCBY010000034.1:0-15873 GCA_037917625.1 Thermoproteota archaeon
ATTGAAACATTTACCGTAACTGTGTATCCGTCTTTCAATCCTCTTTTCATCGAGACAGTTGGAACGAATCTGGACATACGTTTAGGGGATCGATCTTTCAATCCTCTTTTCATCGAGACAGGAGCTAAAATAGGCACTAAAATCGTTGTAATCAACCTTTCAATCCTCTTTTCATCGAGACGTCGGTGGGGCTTCCGCCGCCAGGAGATCGAGCCCCACAACTTTCAATCCTCTTTTCATCGAGACGTAATTCTGTCCGAAATCTGGGCTCTCCGATGCGTTATCACAGCTCTTTCAATCCTCTTTTCATCGAGACTTTGTACTGGTTTGTTATCGTGAGATTGTACTCGTCTGCTTTCAATCCTCTTTTCATCGAGACTTGAATTTCCAGCAAAGGCGGACATCATCCAGCTTGATGCTTTCAATCCTCTTTTCATCGAGACGTTGAACGCTACGGATTTTGAAGACACAACATTGACAGCTACTTTCAATCCTCTTTTCATCGAGACTCTCACTTCCTCGCGGAACCGTGACAGAAAGCGGGTAACTTTCAATCCTCTTTTCATCGAGACCAGATAAATTTATAAAACAGTACTCTCTTTGTAATGTCTTTCAATCCTCTTTTCATCGAGACCAAAAGTTCGCAAAACTCCAGGACCTCCTGATTTTAGCTTTCAATCCTCTTTTCATCGAGACTCCCAAATTGTGTAGCTTGATGTTATGTTGAACGTAGTCTTTCAATCCTCTTTTCATCGAGACGCTGTTAGATGGCTTATCTTGCCAAGATTGTCAATGAGACTTTCAATCCTCTTTTCATCGAGACTTTCAATATTTTTTTTACCCTTGTGAAGGACATAAATCTTTCAATCCTCTTTTCATCGAGACATGAAAAAGAGGGTATCCCGTTGACAAATATGGTAAATCTTTCAATCCTCTTTTCATCGAGACTTTCTGTATCGATTTTCGATGTAGGTTTATAAATCTATATCTTTCAATCCTCTTTTCATCGAGACTGAGAATAGTAAGCCTAAACTCACACCTAACGTTTTGGCCTTTCAATCCTCTTTTCATCGAGACGTCCTTCCCGAAACTTCACTAAGAATTACTCTAACACCACTTTCAATCCTCTTTTCATCGAGACTTAAGCCCTTGTCAGCCTGGTTAGTTAAGTTCAATTTTTCTTTCAATCCTCTTTTCATCGAGACCCAGTCCACAACTAAATCGGCTGAATATGCACGTATTGCTTTCAATCCTCTTTTCATCGAGACGAAGAGCTTCTTCCAAAATGGGATATTCAAGCGTTACTTTCAATCCTCTTTTCATCGAGACACTGTAGAACTAGAACAATACTCATTGCAAATCCGGTCAACTTTCAATCCTCTTTTCATCGAGACGATCGATTACTGAGCCTCCACAATCGAAAAGCTTTCCTACTTTCAATCCTCTTTTCATCGAGACTGATTATGTCTGCGACATCCAGCAGCCCCCCTCCTAGGCTTTCAATCCTCTTTTCATCGAGACATGTGAGTAGCGGAGGGACTTTAGACATAAGAGCCTACAGCTTTCAATCCTCTTTTCATCGAGACTGGGAGACATCTCCACGCCTTTGTCTTCCCCCTCCAGGACTTTCAATCCTCTTTTCATCGAGACTGAAGAGAGTGAATATCATACGTTTACTGAGTAGAGGTCTGAGCTGCCTCCTTTCCTTTCAATCCTCTTTTCATCGAGACTGAAGAGAGTGAATATCATACTGCAGGAGGTAGCTTCCACTTTCAATCCTCTTTTCATCGAGACAGCTTTAAGTGTTAAGAGAGCTAGCTGTGTACTCGGAGGTAGCTTCCACTTTCAATCCTCTTTTCATCGAGACCAGTATCCCTCAGGGCGGGGGAGGGCCGAGCTTCAGGTGCTTTCAATCCTCTTTTCATCGAGACAGGGCTCATTATTGACGAAAATGGTGTAATAAGGCTTACTTTCAATCCTCTTTTCATCGAGACGCGATAAAACACCCGGGGGCTCTGAGAGCTTATGTAAAGCTTTCAATCCTCTTTTCATCGAGACGAGTTTGAAAAGAATTTCGAGGAACTTGAGAAGAAAACTTTCAATCCTCTTTTCATCGAGACGCACCAGGGATGAGGAGAGTGAGGGAGCTCTCTCTAGACTTTCAATCCTCTTTTCATCGAGACAAAGTAAGCTCTGGAACGTACACGCTAGCGTATTTAGCTTTCAATCCTCTTTTCATCGAGACCTGGGCTCAGCAGGAGGATAGCCCTCCCACTATACTGCTCTTTCAATCCTCTTTTCATCGAGACACATCCAATCTGTGCTCGTGGCCCCCATTGAGTATGATACTTTCAATCCTCTTTTCATCGAGACCAGAATATTGCCCAACGCCCCGAAATAGTACTTAAAACTTTCAATCCTCTTTTCATCGAGACGAGGTGTGGTCGATAAGGGGCCACACCTACCGCGTATTTAGCTTTCAATCCTCTTTTCATCGAGACTTCGACAATTGGTTATTACTCAATCTGTGCGGTTGCTGTCTTTCAATCCTCTTTTCATCGAGACGGGAAAGAGGCCTGAGCTGGCTGATGAAGCATATCAAGTGCTTTCAATCCTCTTTTCATCGAGACGACATCCCATATGAGAAGTTGTATGACTGGTTGATGAGAGCTTTCAATCCTCTTTTCATCGAGACCCATGTGAGGCCTCCAGCAGCAGAACTCAGGAAAAAAGCTTTCAATCCTCTTTTCATCGAGACGTAAGCACAACCCCGCCACCCACAATGGGCTACCTCTTAGCTTTCAATCCTCTTTTCATCGAGACCTATGAGAACACGTTATAGATTTAGTAGTGGCGGATCAACCTTTCAATCCTCTTTTCATCGAGACTGGCTCTTTCCGCTTCCTCTAGGGGCTAAAATAACTGCTGACTTTCAATCCTCTTTTCATCGAGACAAAATGAAACTCGTTTACTTTGCCGAGAGCGAGAGGGGCTTTCAATCCTCTTTTCATCGAGACTGAGGTTTCACGACAACAATATTGTTTATCTTTTCATTCCTTTCAATCCTCTTTTCATCGAGACACAATTATGGGTGGTGTCAGTAGCGTTAATGCAATTTCGCTTTCAATCCTCTTTTCATCGAGACAAGCCGAGATAAGCTGTATCTGAGCTCTCTGTGGCAATTCTTTCAATCCTCTTTTCATCGAGACCACCCTTTCCGGTGATGAGCAGATCATAAGGGTCGTGGTCTTTCAATCCTCTTTTCATCGAGACAAGCAGTTGAGTCAACATTTTAGCAGTTGATGCATGTCCTACTTTCAATCCTCTTTTCATCGAGAAGAGCTTAGGGCTAGAGCTACCTGTGACTGTGAACACTTACTTTCAATCCTCTTTTCATCGAGAACTACGCCACGCCCCCGAAGACCAAAAAATGACAAAAAATTCTTTCAATCCTCTTTTCATCGAGAAGCAAGGATCTATGTAGGGGTACTTCTGGAGAGAGAAGCTGCTTTCAATCCTCTTTTCATCGAGAAGTATTCAAGTTCCCGCCCTCTCCCCTATTCATTCCTAACTTTCAATCCTCTTTTCATCGAGAAGACCCCCTCCACGTTCTCCGTCGTGAGCCTCTCAGCCCCTTTCAATCCTCTTTTCATCGAGAACATATGGGAATACGAAAGAGACGTGGCCTCTTCTAGATCTTTCAATCCTCTTTTCATCGAGAACTGAATATCATTGCTGAGTTGCATTATCTAGGGCTTCTTTCAATCCTCTTTTCATCGAGAACGGCGCTCTCTCCGAAAGAAGGGATGATCGTGCTATTCTTTCAATCCTCTTTTCATCGAGAACATATACTCTAACACTCTAGATATCACGGATAGCCTCTATTTAACCTTTTCTGTGAACCCCCCTCCCGAACATATAACGCGGGAGTAAATCCTTAAAAGGCATCCCCGGTATGTTCGAGTAAAAGTTTATATATCTTCACTAGTCCCACGCAGCAAGCGTTCGCGAGGGCGTAAATGTTCGAGAGCTATTCTATCGTTGAAAGGCAGCTATAGGGCTTATAGTTGGATTTCTCTCCTTTCAACACGTGAATATCAAAAAATAAGGTAGATAATGGAGTTAAGAGATGTTTGGATGATAGAGAACTTCTTTCACCTCCTAAAACTGTCGGAAAATGTGCTAATTCTCATTCTATAGTTATTTTGAAGTACCATGAATAACAGGATTATTGCAATTACTTTTACACCAAAAAAGTTATCTTTATTTAAGCGATAGACTCATAAAAAACTCTAAATATTTAAGTATAGTTTGCAAAACTCATCTACCACGTCACCGAATTTCGTCCCCCCACCTCTCCTACTTGCCGATATGTAATCAACGCTAACGAGTGATACTAAAGTTAGATATGACAGTCTCTTCAGGACTACATCTTTTTCTTTTCCTGAGATATAGATACTAAAAAAATCTTTACAGATCTCGTGGAATGTCCGCCCCATATCATTTATCTTAATTGAGCCCCTCTCAATACTACCTTTAAGCTCACTTATAACCGAGTCAAGTAATTTTCTCTCCTCCTTAGAGAGAGCATCTTTTCTTAAGAAAGACAGCTCGTCTCTGAGGTCCTCCAGGAGGCTAGGATTCAGCTTGACTTGTTTTATCCTCTCTAACCTCTTCGAGATATCCATCGGATGGTGGTGGAATGCTACGGCGAATAACGCTGGTTTCAATACACTAAATCCCTCAAGGTCATTAAGTTTCCTCTTCACAATTAATTTCCTGAACTTAGAGAGTAAATATGTTGAGAAGATTTCGTGTCCTGCAAAGCTTATCGAATCTCTCTGATATAAGAATTTACTTTGATAAAAAGCTTTACCTAAATCGTGAAAGACTACGGACAATCTGACCTCATCGATGAAATCTTTATCGAGAGAGAGGCCCACTCTCCCTATCCTAGAACTCTCTAATTTCTCCAAGAGGTGGAGGCAGCTGTTTATATGCTCCGATAGATACTCTGTTACGGGAGGCTTATGATAACTGAGGATCCTTCCCATGTCCCATCACCATTCCCAATTCCTCGTCATAATCCCCCTCCACCAAGAACGCAACGAACTTAGATGAGAGGACACGCCTTAATACGTTTCTTGCATCTACCCCGTTTTCTGGCTGATTGTCGAACTTAGATGAGAGGACACGCCTTAATACACTCTTCTTTCTCTCGTTCCAGAGCTTCTCAGCGGACTCCTTTATTACCTTCCCCTCCTCTTCAATGAGCATCTCCCCGGGCTTTATCCTATATACAACGGATAAGCTCATGGGGACTAGAAGATCCCTCAATTCACTTATGGGCATATCTTCTCTCCATAAGGAGCTGGGAACTACCGGGACTAGCGTGCTATCTCTCACGAAACTCCCCTCCAATTCTTCTATGAATATCTTAATCACTCGATTAGAGCTCTCTAAGATGCTCTCTAGGGAAATTAATTCCCGCACATCTCCGGGGCTTAAGTTGAAGGAGCTCTCATCATAAACACTATCTAGAAGGGTTTGGTAACTTTCCGGATCGTGAAATCTCACCTCATTCCCCTCGAGGAAGTCAAGAGTTCTCTCAAGGAGATCCATATCATATATGCCCTTGTACTTCCCGCCCTCTCCCTCCTCATGCCAGAGGAAGATCATCCCCTCCCCTTCCCCTCTGTACCTCAGGAACCTCCCCAGCCTCTGGATCAGAGATGAGGCTGGAGCTAGATCGGATATGAAGAGGTCCGAGGATATATCGATGCCTGCTTCTATAACTTGCGTCGAGACTATCAGATACTCCTCCTTACTCTTCAACTCCTCAATCCTTCTCATCTTCTCCTCCCTATCCTTCCCTGAGAACCTAGAGTGGAGGAGGAGCATCCTATCTTTTCGCAATTCCAATCTATCCCTCGCAAGCCTATAGAACTCGATAGCTTCATTAACTGTGTTGAAGACGACGATAGCTCTTCTAAATCCTTCTCTCATGCCCCTCTTTATCCAATCCGAGATCCTCTCGAACTTATCGCCCCCGAGCTTCTCCAAATTTGCGTCATACCTCTTCTTCCCTCTCTCCTCAAGGAACATGTTATCGGGATCCTCTGAGAATCTAGTAATCTGGAGATCGATGTCCTTACATTCCCTCCTCAGGAGGCTCTCCAGAGCCTTAGGGATTGTCGCCGACATGAAGGTAGCTCTCCCCCCATGAGAGGCCACTATCCAGATGAGGGAGATCAGGAAGTTCAGAGACTTCGTCGTATCTGATAGGAGATGGACTTCATCGAGCACTAAATCTGAGAGAAGGACCATAGCTCTGGAGAAGAGATAATGCCCCATGCTCCCAGTTAGAGTCCCATCATAGTACTTGAGGACCATCTCTAAGTCCTCAGGAGCTATGCCGAAGAGAGTTAGGGAGAGAGTATCGACTGTAGTGAGAGTAATGGGTCTTATCAAATATCTCGATTCTGGATAATGCATATATCTAGCTCCGACGAGCCTTTCATCGAAATTAAGTTTACGTAACATCCCTCTGAACTTAAATAGCTGATCCTCGAGGAGGGTCCTCAAGGGGTATGAGATCACACACTTTAATCCCTCCTCCAAAGACCTGAGCGCGATCGCTTGAGAGATCGCAGATTTCCCATAGCCCGTAGGCGCCTCTATGACTGAGATTCTGCTATCTTCAGCTTTCTTTATAGCGAAGTTGAGGAAGGGCCTATCCTCCCTCTCCGGTAATGTTGAGAGAACGCATTCCAAGTAGTGAGATAAGCTAGCCAAGGTGACTCACCTCCTGCGAGCCCCTCTGAGGAGATATAGTCCTCTGCTCGCTAAAATGGAAAGCCTTCCATGGTACGCTGGAGACGTGCCTTAAATCTTTAATGCATTCAATCATATGAAATTGCAGCCACGATCTCGAGCTTCCAGGGACTACCCTCAATGACCTCTCTAAGCCGTGTATTTTCTGGATATCTTCTCCAGATTTCCGGATTAAATATTTTAGAAATTTCCCGTGACACTGCTGGACGTGAAAACATGAATCACTAGAAAACGATTCGGAAGTTCGCAAAAAGGTGCCGCTTCCCATCCCACAAAAAGCATCGCAATGCTCGCATCTCCCAGTCTCCTTATAGACGCATCCATGGAAGGGAGATTTAAGGCAGTAATTCTCACAAAATTCTCCCTTGCATATCCCCCCACTTTTTACTTTCGCTGAAGTGATCCAGATTTTATAGGCAATAGACTCATTGAAGTCCTTTATAGCCACTTCAATCCACTCAGAAGGCATAGGAGATTTCCCTCTGTATACTAGCGTATCTCTTCGCCCTAGCCTGAGCCCTCTTGTCTCCTCCCTCGAGGATCTTGCAGGCCTCCTCTAATGATCTTAAGAATCCGAAAAGGCCTTGAGTATCTCCTAGGGATACGAACCTATAGAGATCCAAGACCCCTCTGAGGACGGCGTCGGCCTCACTATATTTATTTTTTTGATTGAAGGATCTCAATGCTTCCATTATTACATCGTTAGGTGATAAAGCTTCATGAAGTTTTTCACACAACTTATCCGCTCTGATCCCTCGCTCAGCGAGGATCGTATAGAACATCGGCTCCCTGTATACGGAAATGGGGACCGTCTCATATATCTTGTAAGTCATCCCCCCCTCGGGAGATATCTTGAAGACATTGAAATCCACTTTATCCAGATTCATTTTCATGAGCTCAGATCTTATTTTAGTGCTCAACATCACCTCGAGGACCATGACTTCACTAGTGACAGAGCTCCTGAGAGTTTCCGAGAGCAGTTCCCTCAAACTTTCCTTAATTGAGTAAATGTTAGTTAATCTGAGTGGATCTCCGGAGGCAAGTATACTAGTGGCCTCATCCGGTGAGAGGAAGAGGAAGTAGTGATAAGTACTATCCTGTGCTCTGACGGTCGTTATGTGCGATGAGTATACTCCGAGGAGACCTATCAGGATGATCTCAGGGGAGGCCTTGAGACCTAATTGCTCTGAAGTCGTCTTCATCTCTAGCGTTGAGAACCCGGTATATCTATCAACTTTGAATAGTTGGGGTGCTGCTAGCTCACTTCTCTCCGCATCTAATGACATGTTCCTTCCTTTAATCTCAGCTTTTACTACTATCTTATCCCTATTAATGGATATGCTCCTACACTGTTCCTTTAATAACTTCAATAACTCTCTATAAGTTTTCTTAAGAGGCCCCTCCTTTATCCCTAAATTCTCTAAAAATTTACCTATTTTATCATTTCCTGTTAATGCTATTGATAGTCCCTCCACTTTACTCTCCTCAATACTACCGTAAGCTCTGCAGAGGAAATCGTCCGGTAGCTCCACGCGATCAAGACTAAATGATCCACGTACTTGATTTAGGATGTAGAGGATCCCCTCATAAATTACTCCACTGAGGAACGTGGAATCGAGGGGTACTCCTAGTTCTAATATCATTCTCTCCACCCTATAACAACTTCCCCATCAACTTTGTAATATGCAGCAGGCTCCCGTACTTCAACAATGAACTCCGGTTCCTCAGTCCTCACCACTAATATGGGAATTCGGAAAGGTATTAGGGATCTTCCCTCCATGTACGTCAGAACGGGATTCACTCTCTCAGCATATCCTACATCCCTAGGGTTAATATACGCTTCATAAAGCCACTTCCTCTGGAGCTCCTCCAATGGTTGCACCCCCTTCATCACTGGAAAGCTGTATTTAGAATATATTCTTCCCTCTTCTGGGTTTATTCCATCCAATCTCCTCACATCTATGACGGAGACTCTACTCTCCTTTGAACCCAGTCTGTGGATCCTCCAGAAATGACTCTCATCCAACTCCAGAGTTTTCCCTCCTAAATCGATTTTATCCTTTTTGAATACGAGGAGAAACCTGAGGGTAGGGGAATTCTCATCCAAACTGACTATAACAGTCTTCCCCCTAGCTGGTGAATCGTAAGAGGAAGTTATATTCTTGGGATCGGGGCAATGAACACCGGATGTCACTTTCACAGCTATTATCTTGTTTATATCCTCGTACTTAATAGGGACGCAGTTTATAGGCCTGATTCCAAAAGCCAAAAGGTCCCTACCTAACGATGATATGATCCCCCTCCCAGCGGATTCCCCCAGTCCGAGCTTCCTGGCGATAGATTCACCCAGAGCTCCCAAAAATGTAGTGGGTGGAGGGTAGTAGAAAGAGGGGGATGTCTTAGATAAGCCAGCTATCCTTGCCTGAAAACCCCAAACGAATTCTACATCTACTATGAATGCTGAAGTTTTCATCAAATCACTCCAGCCTCCTCTTCGCCTCATTCATTGCCTCAATCACGACTTCCTCGAATCCCGGCCCTCCCACGTACTTGAAGAGCTTCGTATTGTAACTAACTTTCTTCGCCTTCTCCTCTGCTCTCTCCACGTAATTCTTAGAGAACGGGCTCGGAACAGCCCATATATCGTCGCTCACTGCTATAACTAAGGATTCCCACTCGATCACAGGGAGAAACCTCGTCCTCTTCGCTCCAAACATCATCTCTATCATGAATTTAGAGAGGGCATCTAAAGCTGTCCCTATCCTCTTCTTCCTCTCCTCCTCACTTACAACGACTTTACCAGCATTCTTCATGGAGAAAGTCGCTTTCCCTATGTATTTAGTATCTAGATCGAAACTGAACGTATAAGCTGCGGAGGAGAGCTCTATGTAGTAGATCATCTGACCACCAGCTCTCGCTCCTTCCTCGACGAAGGGAGTGCCTAACGCATATCTCGTGTGGAGTTGAGGCTCTATCACAGTGCTCTCCAGCGACTCCCTAGTTGGTATCATATAACCTACGAAGAAATTAGAGGTCCTCTTAACGTTCCTCCCCTCCTCAGCTGAAGCATCCTTAACTTTCTTCCCTTCTTCAGCTGAAGCATCCTTAGCGCCTCTCCCTCTCTTGGCTGGAGCATAGAGGAAGCCCCCCACATCCTCTACGACGCACCCCTTTATGACAGCATTTTCAAACTCGCTCACGTCCTTGGGCGGATTGTCTCCGAAGGACTCCTTGAAGACAGCATCATTCGTGCTCTTCAAGAAGTATCCCTTGCTGCATAACTTACACACAGGCAAGTTCTTCCTTGCAGCTTCCTCAGCTAATACTTGCTGATATCCATGAGCTATGGATTCCCCACTCACTGAGGGGACGAAGTAAGTTGAGTATGTCCCCGGCATTATCACGGGGACTCTCCTATGCTTCACATAATTTCCAACGCTTTCCGTCATATTCAAGGCCTCAACATTGATCAGGACCCTTCCCCTAACCGAGACGAATGGATCCACCATAATGACACCCCCTAATCCTTAAGTCTGGAGGCTATAGAGAGAGCCTTCGCCGCAATTAAGGAAACGACCTCCCTTAACTCCTTCATAGTGGATATCTTCTCTATATTCTGTATCTCCCTCTCCAAGAATTCCATGTTTATCTTCTCGGCCTCCTCAAGAGCTTTTGAATACTGCCATTGAGGATTATTTTTGAGGGACATGAAATCCCTCAAAGCCTCCCTCAGATAGTAGAGCACTAAATCCTTAGATGGCGCATATCCAAGCTTATCCACATATGTGTAGCTCTCATTCTCAGCGACTAAAACAGCAAGTAGCTTAGCGATGTTTTCCATCATAGTATCACCTTATGTGCTTAAGATAGGCATGTTATTAAATAAAAACATTGCTGATCCTTATATCGCGAGCATAATGTATAAATATTGCATCATTCTACGTAAAGAGCATGCGAACTGCTCTAATATCTACGCTCGGATTCGAGGAGAAGTTCTGCTATAGAGCGATATTGAGGCATGGAATAAAGGAAGGGGACAGGATAATCCTTTTTACAGCAGAATTGATCGATAAAGTAGAGAGAGCATATGATTGGATAAAGAGATTAGTTCAGAGCTCATATGGAGACTCCGTCAGAGTGGATTTAATCCAGTTAGACCCTACTAATCCAGTTAAATCGATAAAGAAAGTGCGTGAATTCTTAGATGAGCTGAATGAATTCAAAATAATCGTTAATTTGAGTGGGGGGATGAGAGCTATCATCATTTACGTGCTGCTAGCTTGCATGATGAGTCTCAGGGAGGATATAATCGTTGAGGTGGAGGCAGAGGATCTCTCCGGCCTATCTACGCTGGACTTCAAGATGCTGAAGCTCGTTAAGGAGGGAGCGAAGGAGGAGTGGCTCGATGTACTGAAGTGCATAGCTGATGGATCCCATGACGTGAGCTCAATAGCTAGGAAATTGAGGAAGGATAAGAGCACTGTGAGGAGGCAGCTCTCATCACTCGAGGGGAATGGACTCATAAGGGTCAGGAGAAGGAAGCCTCTGACAGTAGAGCTCTCAGAACTCTCAGAGCTCATCCTCTAACTCATTCAAAGCATATCCCCTTAAAATCGCAGTTCTCGCAACTCCTCGATCTATAAGCTCTGGGGACCTCCCCCTCCATTATCCTCCTGCACTTCTCTATAGCTCTGATCAGGAACCTCCTCTCACCATCCCCCACTCTCACCTCTATGAACCTCATCCCCTTGGTTAGGAGCAAAATGCCCGATTTAACTGGCCTCCCAATGGAGTCCTCCAGGAGCATAGCGTAAAGGGAGATGCTGTACTTCCACCATGGCCTCAGCCTCCCGCTGAACTTGACCTCCAAGGGCATTATCTCCCTTTCCCTCCTCACCACGAAATCTACCTTCCCTACTACTCCCAATCTATCGCTCCTCAGCTCAACTTCCTTTCCCAAGATCTCGAACTTCTTCCTTATCTCATCCTCAGCTTCCTCCTGAGCTCTCTTCCCCAGATGAGCCCAGAAGCCCTCCTGCCTATCTATCCCGAGGTGGTTCTTGTAGTAAAAGAGGAGAGGGCAGAAGAGGTACTCCTCTATCTCCCTGACGCTAAGGAGGGCCTCTCCCAACCTCCCCCCTCCTTATGTGAGTGTGCATCCTCAGATCCCTATCGCATATCGGGAAGATATCTATCCTATCTGAGGGGCCCAAGTTCTGCCTCCTCAATACTTCCTCCATGTCCTCCCTCTCCTGACTCGTCATCTCACCTATGAAAGCGCTCTTCTGTATTCTAACTAGGCCCAAGTCCTTGAGAATTTCAGCTATCCTCATCCTCAGCGAATCCTCAGTTATGTCATAAACTACAAGGACCTTCAGAGTATCACCCACATATATCTGAGAAGAGGCAGTATTTAGGGCATCTCTCAGCTCTCTTAGGCTCATCTCCCCTTATCAACATCATCTGGAGCTCATCCCTCCTCTCGAGGAATCTGGACCTTAGGTCATCTGTTATCAGGAAGAAGTCCCTAGCTACCCTGAGGCCCTCGGGCACTTCAGATACGTAGACAATGCATCCTATATCGACTGGCATCTCGAAGAAGCTCTCGAATGCTAAAGCATAACCAGCTACTTGAATCCTGTGCCAATCCTCCTTCCTATCCGTCTTGACATCGAATATCATGCCTCCGAATATCCAAGCGGCATCAGCCCTCAAGTACTGGCTGAGCCCCAGGAGGCTTCCATCTATAGCGAGCTCAGTAGCTACGGGAAAAGCTATCTGGACGAGGCTCTCCTCATTTAAGAATGGGTACTTCGCCCTCACCTCCATCACTTTCCCCTCTATCCTAGTGGCCTCCCACTTAGCTATCCTCCTGCAGAAGTCCCTCAACCCCTCTTCATCGGGGAGCCTCACATATTTCCTCATGCTATTTAGCTCCCTCTCCACTATCCCCTCTGATTCCTCCAGTAACTCATCCCTCAGCTCATATTTCCCCATGTAGACCATTTTCTTCGCTTTTAGGAAGATAGAGGAAACTAGCTTATGAATCACTATCCCCCTAGCTATCTGAGGGGTCGTCGGCACGGATCTCTTGAGTATCTTGTGCCTTATCCAGACGTCCCTCCTGGTGGGGCAAATAGATGATGCTATCTCCCAAACCCCCAATGGGGCCTCCGATGAGTAGGGCCTCAAGGGACTCTGGAACCAATTCCAGCCCCTCAACCTCTCATCCACTGGCCTCTCTCTCGAAGCGGGGAGTAAATCCCTGGATAACTTCTTCACTTCCACCGGATCCACGTAGTACATGAGGATCACCAGGGGATGTAAGGTATAGTGGGCTCCTTACCCTCCCTTAGGAATGATACTATGTCCCTCAAGTATAAGAACATGACAGCCTCCATCCCCAGCTTCCTTCCCTTATATTCCAGCCTCCAATTCATGAAATCTGAGAAGAATCTATCCCTGAGGGAAGCGATGGTGCCGCTAACTATATCGCTCGAGAAGAGGGAGGGGGACATCCCCCTCAAGTAGGAGAAGACGAACCTATCCACCATTGGTCTGAAAGGCTCCATCAGATCGTAAACTAAAGATAGCCTACCTGATCTCTCGACGTGTAGATATCCGAGGAAGGGATCCAAGCCGAATCTGAGGACGTTCTTCCATATCTGGGCTGAGAGGAGGTTGTAGCATACATTCAAGCAGAGATTCACGGGATCTATCGCTTTACCCTCCAGATCCCTCTTCTCCCTCCCTTTGAACTTCCACTCATCCATTATCAAAGCTATCTTCTCCCAGTATATGTTAGCGCATCTGCTCTCCCTCGCCATTATCCTCCTCCTAGCATCCTCTATATCTCGAAATTCCTCATTCTTGAGTTCCTCCATCTCCCCCTTCAGCTGCTGAGCCGCATAGTACAGCTCTGAAGATATCCTCTCATTCATCCTCCTGGCCTTAGAATAGTAGCTCAGGTTAGAAGCCTGATTCCTTATCTTCCCAACTATAACAGCTCTAGCTATCTCAATCCCCCTCCCATCTTCCAGGGATTTGTACTGCTCGTACCTGTTCCTCGCTGTGCCCCCAGCTTTAGCTGGGATGAGCCTCGCTACCGGCTTCCCGGTCGGAGATGTTATTAGGAGATCCGTACCGGATTGAGCTAGAGCCTTGAGGAGCTCAGAAGATATAGCTACCTTCCCCATTATGACGACTTCCTTAACTGATCTTATCGGGACTTCCCTCTTCTCCCCTTTAGATAGTATGAGGATCCTCCCCCTCTTCTTCTTGAGGGAGACCCCGAAGCCATCCACTACGAGATGGCCGTATTGCGTTACATCCACAAGGTCTCAGCTCAGTTACGACTTAAAAACATGCTTGGGATAAAGAGGAAAGGATATTACTTGAAAGAGAGGAAGAGGTAAATGGATGATATCCTGCCTTGCCGAACGTTTATGCTCTTATGAAAGCTCGAGATGAGTCTCGATAGGGTTGAAAGATGCTGATACCAGAATCAAAATGAGAGGATTCCGTTACCATGAGTGGGGATGCACTGATGAGGTAGAGGTCTTCAGCTTAAGTTATTTTGAGATTTCAGTGGACGATTATTTAGGAGCTATAAGCTGATTATTCGGGGAGGCCTTGGGGAATTATATAACGCACGGGATATTGAGGAAAAGCAGGAGAGCCCTTACACACTCTACCCTAAGCAATGGGGACCAACAGCCTGACTCCCTCAAGTTAGCTCATCGATTATAATAACTGAGATTGCCCTCTATCATCGATCAAGCGGCTTCTGAAATATTAGACCGACTATATAATTTGGAGGTACTTCCCTAACGAGATACACCTTCCCAGCTTTCCTTATCTCGAATCCATTATTTATCATAGCTCTTGCATCTACTTCGAGCACAACTACATCTTCGCCGTGCCTCCTAGCTACTATTAAGGCTTCCTCCACGGATGGGGATAAGTGCACGTACTTCCTCTTCCCAGGTTTTATTCCCTCCTCCCTTATCCTCCTCCAAGCCCTGAGAGTGGTGCCGTGGTATAGAGTAGCCACATCGCTCACCGGGACTCCGGCCTCGACATCGATGCTGTGACCGTAGGTAGCCCTTATCCTCCCATCCCTCACCTCGAACCTACCCTTCTCATCCATCTCGACCAATCTGAGTATGTGCTCGGGCCTGACCCACTCATATCCCCTCTTCTCAGCGATCCTCCTGGCGATCTCCTCCAAGGTGACGTTGGAGAAGCCCATCTCATCGAGGGAGATCCCTATGTGAGAGGGATTGTGCCTCAGTATGTATGAGAGCAACTTGCTCAACTTCACCATTCTCCGCTCCAAGTTTCCCACCTGAGAGGGGATGGAGGATTTCAAAAATTAGGATGATGAGCCCAGCTTTAGTTCTCGATGCACACATGTAATATCGGGGTCACAGAAGTTTCAAACATGATCCCGTATGAAATTAGGGATTAGCATGGGCACTAATACGAAAGCTACTTACTGCCCTTCAAACAATTCCAAAAGTAAAAGTCACCTCCAAAATCCCCTCTCCTCTAGAACAGGGATAAGCACCTCCGAGATCATTCCCACGTAGCTCTTCACCTTCTCCAGCACTTCCCTAGCGTAGCCTTCAGAGACAACTTCGGAAGCGGGTATCTCCTCATAACCGTACATCGCCGGTCCCCTTATAGCGGCTAACTCGGAGATCAACGATGATAATTCCTCAACGCAACTTCTTATAGTTTCAGGGAGCTTGTCAGAAATTGAGAGTAAGACAGGACTTACGTCATGCGTCTTAGGGTATTCTACTGCTAGGGCCCTTAAGAGAGACTTGGCTGCCATTTCAAGAGATTCCTGAGATCTCCTCACGCATAGAGGATAATCCTCACGTCTAAATGCAGCTTCAGCCTCTTCTAAGCAAGAGAGAGAACGCTTAAGGTAATCAGCAGCCATTTGTAAGTTTATCAGATCTCCACCACCTCTCCTAGCTTGACATCTTGCTTCAGAATCCAGTACCACCCATCCCCCACTCTAACCTTCTT